>CAZFLF010001343.1:0-2124 GCA_964519825.1 uncultured Pirellulaceae bacterium
GACTTGCACGCGCAGAAACGATTCCTGTCGCACTTCGGCATTACAAAGTTGATCGAGCAGGAGATCGTGTGCGAGGAGTTGACCGAACTCCCGCCGCTGGCTGAATGGCCCCAGGTGCAGCAGGAACACATCCGACGCGGTGAGGACTCGGCCGCAAGCGGGCTGAAAAATAAGAAACCGGAATTGGCACTGGCCGTTTCCGGTTAATGATTCTGTGTTTGGGGGACCGGCGCGGGTGCGTTATTTCCATGGCGCGCCCGGCCGGTTTTTCCCAGTGAACCATTGTCTGGATTGATCGGCCCGGATGCGTTTCGTTATTCGCGTGTCCGGTGCCGGTCTTTTTTCAAAGCAAGGAAGCTTTGGTATGGGAACTCAGTTTTTCGCAATCGAAGAGGCTGACGTTTTCGGCAGTGTCACCGCCGATCAACACGTCATCCGAAACGTCAAGATCGTCGGATTGATGAGCCGCAACCCGGCGCGTGTGCTTGGGCTGACGCGCGACACATATGGCGATGCTGTCGACTACCCCTACGGCTACGACGCCGATGGCCTCCGCGCCGCGATCCCGCTGTATGAAGGCGCCAGCGTTTACGATGGGCACCTACCCAACGACATCGACAACAGCGGCAAGCGCGTGTTCAAGTCGAATTCCCACGCCAATGAATCACTGATTGGGTGGCTCAAAAACGTCCGCTTCAAACCGGGCGAGGGACTGTTCGGAGACCTCCACTATCTCCAGTCCCATCCCGTGAGCGGACTTCTTGCGGAAACTGCCCGGCGTAATCAGTCCAAGTTTGCCCTTTCGCATGAGGCCCGCTTTGCTTCCGTAAAGCTTCGGAACGGTCGCGTGGTCATCGACCGTATCGAAGGGGTCGACGGGATAGCGCTGATTAACGACCGGCCCGGAACCACGAACGGTCTCTTCGAAGACTACGTGGGGGCAGACCCGTATTCCGCAGAGGGTTCGATGTTCTCCGCGATGCGCGGCCGCCGGTCTATGCAACCGGACGGGAAATACGAAGCCACCGGTTCACTCGTGAGGGCGCTGCGATGATCTCTATCGGGCGCGACCATCTTGAGAACGCTACCTATAAAAAGCTGGCCAAGCTTTCCGCGCGCCATCGCAAGGAACTCGAAGGCTTATTGGGCGATCCGCCGAACCCGGCCAATGTCCCGCCAGAGTTTTGGGTACGGGTCGAATCGGAAATGAATCGCGACTTGGGCATCGCGCTGGCGATCATCTTCATGAGTTCGGCCAGCCACTGGGACATGGATGGCGGCGACGCGGAAGACGCCGCGGCTATCTGGAGTAATGATCGATCCGCGCAGTTAGCAGCGGATTACACAACAACAAGTCGCGATCGCCTGGCAAGCCTAGCCGGCGGTTGGGTCGATGAGCCAACCACAACGCGGCGGGAGTTGCGCACGGAACTGTCCGGCATATTCGGCCCGTCACGTTCCGCAAACGTCGCCACGACGGAAACGACTCGCGCCATCACGGCCGGGGCGGTCCGGGCAGCTCAAGACAATCCACAGTACCAGGCCGGTGAACTGGGCATTTACTGGCGGCTCGGTCCGAACGAGAACCATTGCCCGCTGTGTTCGCGCGTCGCTGATACAGAATCGAAGTCGTGGGGTCAGTACTCCGACGGGCCTCCAGCCCACCCGAATTGCGGGTGTTATTTAGAGCTAGTCCAATTCTCGAAAGATCAGGAACCGGACGAATGATTCGACTAACGAAACCTGGATTGCTCATCGTGCGGTATTGCATCGATTGCCGATGTAGGCCAGCGCTGCCAAACGAGCGGTACTGCGAGGACCATTACGCGCTGCGCGCCCAAAACTGGCACTGGCGCGGCGACCGCGTGAACGCATTCCGACGCCGTCAAGAAGACACCCGAAAAGCAAGGTACATCTAAAATGGAAACCCAATCACGCGAAATTCTCTTCACGCTCAACATCGCGGAGCACGCGGACGCGCAGGCTCATCTCAAGAAGTTCACGGAATCTTACCGATCCGCCTTCGCGGGAATTACTAAGATCGCGGAAGAGGAATCTCAAAAGCGGTTCGCCGCTGAAAAATCCAAGTACGAGAAGCACTTCGCCGCTCTCGAAATCAAGTAT
>CAZFLF010001344.1:0-2118 GCA_964519825.1 uncultured Pirellulaceae bacterium
TCCTAAGAACCGGCGGCTAGCGCCGTTCCGCTCAGTGATCCAATCCCCGTTTTTACCTGTTGCAGAGCACTAGGTTCCAAAAGGACGCTCATTCTACGGAACGCTGCCGAGTGGTCGAGGGGCGGAATTAGAACCGTGACCAGACTGCAAAATTAACTGTTAGCGGCAGATTTACGCCGCGGAGCGGCGTACCACACTGGCAGAATGGGAGGTGCCGAAGGTGGTTGGCGTAGAATACGGAAGATTGAGGAATGGGGACGGGGCCGAGGCCGGGATCCTCGGCGTCCGTTTTGGTCGACTCATTCGACCGTGTCCCCTCCGTGAAAACTAAACCAGTGTGGTGCGGGCGTACCACACTCGCGCACGAAAAAGCCGCCGCGGGGGTCTTCCGCGGCGGCTTGTTAAGTTCAGCATTACTGCCGGCGCGGTCGTTTAGACCAATTCTTTCTTCGCCCCAATCAGCGTGCGAAGACGTTCCGCCAACAGGTTGGCATCAAATGGCTTCTTAAACGTTTCGTTGATGCTTGACCGATCGAAGCTCATCGGGTTGCCATCGTCCGGCAAGAGGGCGATCAGAATTGTCTCAGTGAAGTCGACGTTTTTGCGCAGATTTTGACAGATCTGCAACGCCTCGACCTTGCCGATCGAGAAGTCGACGATGATGCAATCAGGGTGGAAGCTTTCGGCCTGAATGCCGGCTTCGAACCCGCTGGCGGCGACGGCCACTTTGAACTTGCGTTCTGGAGGCAGTTCGCGTTTCAGATTTTCAATGAGGATCTGATCTTGAGCGACGATCAGCACCTTGGCCATGGCCTCGTCTTCGAGGTCACCCAAGGGCATCCCGTGCTCCTTTAAGAACTTAATCAGGTATTCGCGCGGTATGCGGCGGTCTTGGGAACCGGGGATCCGGTAACCCTTCAGGCGGCCCGAGTCGAACCACTTGCTGACCGTGCGCGGCGCCACTTTACAGATCTTCGCGACCTGTCCCGTTGTGAAGACCTTCATCGCAGGCTCTCCATTTTTTCTTTTTTCATTGGGTCGGGCCGGGTTTCGGCCAGACGTTCGCCCCGGTATCTGGGCCGGCTCATGAGAGCACCGGATGCGGGTCCGGCTGGCACAGACGTCTGGGTCAGGGCTGTACTTGCTTCTGGTGGCTCAGGTCAGTTCCTTCTGATCCGCGCCTCATTTGCAACATCGGCAACGGGAGTTCGGAAGATTGGTCAAAATCCGCAGGATGGCAAAGTACGCATTTACCTCTGTAATGCGGACGACCAATCCGATCCCGTAAACCGCTATTGGTGCTCGGCGAAGCACATGAGGCAGGGAGTAAGTGCAGAGAATGCGCGGCATTGGGCCAACCACCGCGAATTCCACGGAAGCGTCGTGATTTCCTTAGCCGGCTTGGCCGAGACTTCCGCCCATTTCCGGCAGAAACAACGTCTCAGATTCGTCCGTCCATGGCGCAAATAACGCTTCCGGCAGGTCCCCCCTGGCAGGCTTGAGTCATGCAAAGTTCACAGCAGGCGCTGTTGAACTCCGCGGAACAAACCCTCCCCAAGTTAGTTTCGATTCAAACGGTGGTGTTTCTTGAGGATCTTTCGTGCGTTGTAGGGGTCCTGCCGGATGTTCGGCGAAATCGGTTGGAAGTGACGCCAACGATTCGCCGGTCCGATGAAGAAATGGCCCAGTGTCGTCGCGCGCGATTTTTCCGTGCACACCGCAGCGGAAAGATTTCCAGCCTCGCGGCCAGGCAAACAGTGTAGTTCGGTGCGCCGAGATACAACGTTGATTCATGGATGAGACTTGCTCCAGCCGCACCGATACACGGCGCTGGGAGCGAGATCACGGAGGATACCGGCCGTGGGAATGGCCAGCCACGTAATTATCGCGATTGCCGTCTTGGCATCGGTCACGGTCGTTGCCGCGTCGGCCCAGGACGGCACGACGGTTCCGCCAGCGGCAAGTGCTCCCTGGAGCGGTGCGCCAGCGGCGACCGGCGAGGCTCTCCTGGAAATTCCCGAATACGCCGGCTCGCCCGCGTTCGCAGACCAACCGTCGCCGTTCGAGGCGGTTACGACCGAAGCCGCCATCCAGCATTATCCGCGAACCGATGATCGC
>CAZFLF010001345.1:0-2115 GCA_964519825.1 uncultured Pirellulaceae bacterium
CCCGGGCGCGAGTGGCTGGATCACTGTGCAGGGCAAGGGCCGGATGGGCAAGCTTAACCTGCAAACTCCCGCGATGATTCGGTTTGGTGCGGAGACCGAGGACGAAGTCTTCATCAGCCACGAGGCTGCGGCAAGCGGTGTGACGGTTGAGAACACCGGCAGCGAACCTCTCGTCGGGCTGCGTTACTTCGGGCCCGACACCTTCACCAAGGTTCCGAATGTGGGTGACCACAAGAAACGATAGTTGCGGTATCCATTGGCATCATTTATGGCAGCCACGTCGAAGGAACCTTGTGAGTTTGTTGTGCTGTACGGCGTGCCGTGGGAAGTCTACGAGGGAATTCTGGCGGCTCTCGACGAGCATCCTCTTCGGCATGCCTATGACAACGGTGCGCTGGAAATACGCTCGACGGTTCTTGGGGTTTCCTGGAACGAATACAAGCAATTCGTGGACGGATTAGGTGACTTTAGCTTAAGGCATACCTATGACGGATGGGCGCTCGAAATGATGTCCCCCCTGAAAGCCCACGATTGGGACAAGCGATTCATCGGCCGGATTATCGAGACAATCGCATTTGAACTCGATATCGATATCCAGTGTATCGGTTCCACGACCTTAACAAGTGCCGCCGTCGAACGTGGGTTGCAGCCCGACGAGTCTTATTACATTGCCAATGAACTGCGAGTTCGTGGAAAGTACGTTTACGAACCAGACAAAGATCCGCCCCCGGACTTGATCGTGGAGGTGGATGTCACGAATAGCTCCGTTCCGCGCATGCCACTGTTTGCTCAGATGCGGATTCCCGAGGTCTGGCGTTACGATGGAGAAAGGACCTGCTTCTATCATCTGCAAAAGAAAAGGACGTACCGACAGGTAAAATACAGTCTGGCGTTTCCCTTCCTTCAACCCGCGGACGTCGACCAGTGTGTTGGTGAGCTCTCGGAACGGTCCGAAAACGCTGTATTGCGATCGCTCATTCAACGACTGCGTGAACGGCTTGAGAGTTCTGAATTCACGAAAGGAAAGAAGTAACGATGATGACGCATGGGAAAAACGCGTACCCCAAACTTCATAATGCGATGTGGCCTGGTCTCGTCGGTAAGGAACCGAATACGGACCATCCGCCGATCAGTTTGGACCGGATGCTCGAGCTGACCGCAAATGCGAAGGTGAATGGTCACAAGTTTGAAGGGGTCGACCTGTTCTTGTTCCATCCGCACATCGATCCGGACGCCAGCGACGATGCAATTCGCGCGATGGCCGATAAGATCGCGGCGAAAGGGTTGGCCGTCGGCTCGTTAGTCGCCCCGGTGTGGCCCGGTACGGTTGGCGGCTCGGCCATGGGGACCGAGCAGGATCGACAGAATTTTGTGCTCGCGGTGAAGAAGGCCTGCCGGATCGCCAAACTGCTTAACCAACACGGCGTGCGACAGTACGGTGTGATCCGCATCGATTCAGCGGACGGTCCGTCCCACTGGCTGGCCGATCCGAAGGGCAACACGCAGAAGATCGCGGCGACCTTCCGTGAGGCGGCCAAGGTGGCCAAAGATCACGGCGAACGGCTCGCAGCCGAAGGTGAAATTTGCTGGGCGGGCATGCACTCCTGGAAAGACATGCTCGACCTCCTCAACGCCGTCGACATGCCAGAGACCGTTGGCTTCCAAGCCGATCAAGCTCATACCTATCTGTACTTGCTGGGTTATAACGCCGAGCAGCACGCGCTGCTAAAGAAGGGCTACAGTGACGCCGAATTTTATGCGGCGTACGCCCAGATGACCGACTCGCTCCGTCCGTGGACGTTTGACTTCCACGTGGCACAAAACGATGGCAGCGTGCATGGTACCGGCGCACACGATAAGACCGGTCGCCACTGCCCGGCCGACGATCCGAACGGGAAACTGGATATCGTCAAGACTGCCGGCTACTGGCTGAAGGACGCCAAATCGCGCGGCATTCGGCACATCTGCTGGGACGGTTGCATGTTTCCGAACGCCATGCTGGAGGACCAGCAGACATGGAACACGATCTTGGGGACCATGGCAAAGGTGCGTGAGGCGCACGGCTGGAATTGACGAAATGACCAAATCCCAATGACCAATGACCAAGTCGAAATG
>CAZFLF010001346.1:0-2110 GCA_964519825.1 uncultured Pirellulaceae bacterium
GGACGTCTTTTTTGACTCGCAGACAGGTGGATTGGGCGCGGACCAGGGCGTGCCATTCCAAATCGTGTCGCTGCAAACAAGTAACCCGCAAGCCACGGTCGCGGCCTCCGTCGTCGACGGTACGACGTTGTTGACCCTTGACTTCACGGGCTTCCAAGCCGGAGACAAGCTGGTCTTTAGCATTGACGTCGATGAAGTCGAGGATTTCGACCCGAATGAGACCAACCTCGCGCAGATCAATGACGGATTTGACCCGATCACATCGGGTGTGGAATTCCAAAGGTCGAAGCTGACGGCATACTTCTCCGCGGACCACTATCACGATACGAACAGCACCGCTGAATACCGCAATCGCTATGACGACGCATTTTCCGGTTCGGGCTTGAATCTTCCTGCGGACGACTTTCAGGGGAAGCGTGACCGCTCTGACGGAGCGATCATGAGCCTTACGCAAGTACCCTTGCCGATCGCGATCTCCGGTCAGGTGTACATGGAACAGGATCTTGACCTCAGCCAAGACGCCGGCGAAACGGGCATCCCGAATGTCGAACTCGCGCTGTGGCAAAAGCAAGGCTCGAGCTACGCCTTTACCGGCTTCACGACTCGCACCGACGCTAATGGGCGCTACGAGTTCGGCACGGATCTCAATCTTCTGCCGGGAACCTATCAATTGCGTGAGACACAGCCGAGCGGGCTGTTCAGCGTCGGCGCAATTCCCGGCACGGTCGAAGGTGCGACGTCGGGTGTCACGGTCGCCGATAACCGTGATGTGTTGACCGAGATTACCATTCCGCTGGGTAACCAACATTCGATCCGTAATGATTTCGCCGAGGCTGAGCCGGCACGCATCAGCGGGCATGTGTATCACGACCGCAGCAATGACGGCATCCGCGGCAGCACCGAAGAAGGATTGCCAGGCGTCACGATTCAAGTGATGCCTGTCAACACGATCGCTCCGCAGGTTGCCGTCACCGTGCAGACGAACAGCAATGGATTCTATGAGGTCACCGGGCTTGCGCCTGGTTCGTATCGCGTCGTCGAACCTACTCAGCCGGCAAACTACTTTGACGGCCTGGACACCCTAGGAACTGTCAACGGACTCGCCGTGGGCAGCGTGACAAATCCCGGCGACAGCCTGGAGACGATTCTGCTCGCGGGGGGTCAGGTTGGCGTCAATTACAACTTTGGTGAACTGGCGCCGGCCAGCCTCCGCGGTCGCGTTGGTCTGACTGACAAAGATGGCAACTGTAACGGAACTGCATTCCGAGCCGTACACGATGCTACGGTGAGGTTGCTCGATTCGGGCGGCAACCTGATCGCTGAAACCAAAACCAACGAAGACGGCGAATATGAGTTCACGGGCCTGCACCCGGGACAGTACTCGGTCGTCGAAATCACGCCGGTCGGGCTCATCGATGGTGAGTCGCATGTTGGCAACGTGAACGGCGGTGTACGCGGGCAAGCAGGCATCGGCACCATCACGCAGGTCGTACTCGGTTCTGGCCAGCAGGGCGTGGACTACGATTTCTGTGAACACGAACCATCCTCGATCTCCGGTTTCGTCTATCACGACGAAAATAGCAACGGGATCATGGACGACGGTGAAGACCCGATTGGCGATACCGAAGTCTCCCTGATTGATTCCGACGGCAAGACTCTGGCGAAGCTAACGACCAATTCGCTCGGCTTTTATCAGTTCGCAGGTCTTTCTGCCGGTGCGTACGCGGTCGTCGAGTCTCAGCCGACGGGTTGGCTCGATGGTCGGGACGGAGCCGGACAAATCGATGGCCAGACAGTCGGACACGCGACGAACCCCGGCGATCGGATCAGTGGCGTGAGCCTGCGTTGGGGCGAAAACAGCACGCGCAACGACTTCGGCGAACTGTTGCCCGGGTCGATCGCCGGGCAAGTCCATCTCGACCTGAATGGCAACTGCGTGCTCGACGACGGCGAAAGCACTTTGGAAGGGGTCACGATTGAGTTGCTCGATGTGGACGGCAACGTTCTCGAAACCGCCCAGACGGACGCGGAGGGACGTTACCGATTCACCGGCCTCGTGCCAGGTACCTACGGAATCCGCGAGCGGCAACCGACCGGCGTGTTTCAAGGT
>CAZFLF010001347.1:0-2108 GCA_964519825.1 uncultured Pirellulaceae bacterium
CTGCGTGAGCGAGGACAACGCGTCGCTCGGCTTTCACCCCGGCAGCGGCTCACAGCGGCCGCTGGTGGAAAAGTGCGTGGCGCGGCGCAACGGCGAGGACGGTTTGTTCCTCTGCTGGCGAGTGCGCCACGGCGTCTTTCAAGACAATCTGCTCGAAGGGAACGGGCGCTTTGGGATCTCGATTGGCCACAAAGACTCGGACAACCTCATCCGGCGAAACCAGGTTCGTCTGAACGACGAAGCCGGCGTCTACTTCCGCAACGAAACCGCGGCGATGGCCGGCCACCGAAATAAGCTCGAAGCAAACGTCATCGAGAACAACGGCGTAACAAAGGAGGCCCCCGCCATCCGCGTGCGCGGTGAGACGAAGGACCTCCAGTTCACGGGCAACATCATCCGAGACACGCGCCAGGGGAGTGAGCGGAAACAAACGGTGGGCGTGCTGATCGAGGAAAAGGCGGGGGCCGTTGCGCTGGAGAACAATTCGATCGACGCCAGCACGCAGATAGACGACCGGCGAAAGGCCAAACCGTAAATAGGGACCATCCAACCCTGCGGCCCGACATGGACATCATCTTTGATCTACTGCATTAACCCTGACAATGGGATCAGTGGCGGGAAGCAGATCCGGTTTCATTTACCACTCTTGATCGCTTCCTGTGCCTCGTCCATGACTTTTTCTAGTTCGTCTTTGCCCGCCGCTTTCGACGGCACGCCATCTTTCGGAACATCCAGTTTGGCGATCCAGGCGACACCATTGAGCAGCACAGTGCGGAAGTTGTCGTCTCCGAGATTTTCGTGCTGGTGCATCCCGGTAAAGCCGAAGCCCCGGCCACCGTCGGGCCGTTCGTACACCCACGCCATGTGCTGTGGTTTGCCCGCTTCGACTTCGGCGTAGACCGCTTCATTTCCGCCGCGGCTGCTCGATTCCTTGCTCGCGGTGTTCTTCGGCGGGACGTCCGACAGGATGGGCGTGACCCCCTTCATGTCGGGGACAAACCGCATGTGATAGTACCATTCGTCCCGGACGCTGAATGGCTTCACGCCGCTCGCGACCGGATGATCGGGGAACTGGGAGAACTTGGGCTGCCACCACGGATTGACCGACCAGAACGTCTCGAAGTAACCCCCGATCCATTGTAGATAATTGTCCCCTGCCTCCCCCTTGTTCACCTCGACGCCGAAGTGCAAGGCGGCAAACCCCGCACCCTTGCGCACGGCACCGAAAATGTTGGGATCGGTCGCAGCTCGTTGGCCGTGGTTCAGCCCGACGACAATCGCATCGGCGTGCGACAAGTCCGTCGGCCAGTTCTTACTGCTGTGAACGACGGCATGCACGTTTGAATACGCGGCATGTAATCGATTGGCGAGTAAAATCGAACCCGCAACGAACTCGTGGTTCCCGCGCGGTCCGTGCGTCCCCGCGTCGCCTATGAACACGATCTTGACGATATCGTCTCCCGCCTTCCGCTGTCCTTCATAATCGAAGATGTCGCGATCCGCGGACCAGGCGAAGGAACCGAATAGCAGTGCGGACAGACAAGCAACACCGATCGTCAATGACTGAGTCCTGTTCATAATTCGTCTCCAATGAATTGTTGTAGCAGCGGTCGTAGGCTCACTTGTTTCCAATTTTCCGTTCTACATACCCTTGGGGGCAAGCCAACCTATCGATCCAGAATGGGTGATTGCTTGGCCTTTTGCTCGGCCAGTGTCGTGCGGAAGACTTTCTCCTTTTGCTCGACGTAATTCCGGTAGCCGTCCGGGTCGTTGAACGGGTTCTTGTCGACTGCTTTCCCCCGTTCGTATTTCGCGAGCATGCCGTAATAGTCGCCGTGCGCGCCGAGAAAGATGTCGCAGGGAAGTTTGCTCAGCAGCGCAAACGTCTTGGCGAAATCGTCCGCGATATCGGGATAGGCCTTATTGTCAACCAGGCGGTAGCCGGGGTTCACGTTGGGACTGCCAATCACGACTACATCGTATTTCTTGTCTCCGTCAGGGACTCGCCACGTCCAGGT
Source organism: uncultured Pirellulaceae bacterium (assembly GCA_964519825.1). GTDB lineage: Bacteria > Planctomycetota > Planctomycetia > Pirellulales > Pirellulaceae > CAZFLF01. Next base: position 2,019 of record CAZFLF010001347.1, read on the forward strand.
TGTGCAGCCGCGAGTATGGCCGGGCGTCAGACGGGCCACCAATGTCACGCCCCCGAGTTTCACTTCGTCGCCGTCGTCAAGGACACGGTC
>CAZFLF010001348.1:0-2105 GCA_964519825.1 uncultured Pirellulaceae bacterium
GTCGGAGCAATCCGGCTCGCAGATCGGGAAAAGTTTCGACAAGCTGTCGCCAAAGCGGTCACTCAGCAGCGTCCCTTGGCGGGCCTGCATCCAATTCATATTGCCGCGGACTGTGTTGATCTCGCCGTTGTGGCTCATGAACCGTAGCGGCTGGGCGCGGTCCCAACTCGGAAACGTGTTGGTCGAGAACCGCGAATGGATCATCGCCAAATGGGATTTGAAGTTACTGTCGGACAAGTCGGGGTAGTAAGGAAATAACTGTCCGGGGGTGAGCATTCCTTTGTAGATCATGACCTTCGTGGACAGGCTGCAGATGTAAAACAGCTTGGCCTGTTCCATCGACTGATCGCCGCGCAGCAAATGGCTGGCTCGCTTCCGGATTAAATACAGCTGGCGCTCGAAATCGTCGCCACGCAGTCCCTTGGCCGCGGCGATCACGAGTTGCTCGATGTGCGGTTCGCCGTCGCGCGCCGAAGGCCCGACGTCCGCCGCGTCCGCTTGCTGGGGAACCTTGCGCCAGCCGATGAGTCGCTGGCCTTGCTCGTGGATGATCCGTTCAACGGCCTGTTTGCACCGCTCGCGTTCGGACGTGATTCGCGGCAGGAAGACGATCCCCGCGCCGAAACTGCCGGGTTCCGGCAGTTCAGTCTTGAGTTCATCCTTCGCGACCTGGGCCAAAAACTCGTGCGGCAAAGCCGTCAGAATTCCCGCGCCGTCGCCGGTGTTGGATTCACAGCCACAGGCCCCGCGATGATCCATGCTCACCAAAACCGTGCATGCGTCTTGAACGATCTGCTGGCTGCGATGCCCTTTGATGTGAGCGACAAAGCCGACGCCGCAACTCTCCTTCTCGAACGCCGGATCGTACAGCCCCTGCTTGGGAGGCAATCCAAAGGAATTTCTCTTTTGCATTTCAGCACCCATTAAATTCATCAGTTCTCATCCGCGTGCAGCCAGCTCATATCGTTCGTAGCATCAAGCGTCCCGCTTGCGCTGGTGCAAGTGTGACGCTTGCCCTACCGTTCACCGCTTCGCCTTGTGGCTGCGGCTTCCATTCCGATTACCATTGGCGGACGCCGCCTGGAACCGATCAGGCTTCTGAGTCTGTAACATTTCGATGAACCGTTTTGCGATCCGACCAAGTTCTTTCCCCCCGCGCACGATGATTCCCACGGGTCGCGAAAACGTGACCCCTTTCAGCGGCCGGGCCACCAACGAACCTGATTGGACTTCTTTGTCAACGGTCGGCTCGGGCAACAGACCGACTCCCGCGTCGATCTCAATCGCGCGTTTGATCGTTTCAATGTTGTCGAATTCCATGACCACGCGCATCTCGATGTCGTGCCCCGCGAGCACGCGGTCCAGCTCCCGGCGAATTTGTAATTGCGGATCAAAGCTTATCAGGTCAAGACCGTCCAATTCGTCGAGCGTCACTTGGTCCCGCCAGGCCAGCGGATGTTTGGGGGAACATACCAACATCATCGGTTCGTCGCGCCAAGCAATCGCCCGGATCGACCGCGACGCTTTCGGATAACTCACCAGACCGAGGTCGACCTGGTCCGTTTCGACCAATTCGTACACTCGGTCGGGATGCTGATACTGGATGCGAACATTGGCCTTGGGATGCGTCTGCATGAACTCCTGCACAAAACGATTCATGTGGCTGAGCCCGACCGAGTAGATCGACGCCACACTGACGCGTCCGGCGACTTCGTCATGCAGCGTGCGGACCTCTTCCTCAAGGGCCTGGTAACGCTGCACCAGCTTGCGGCATCCGTCGTAAAACACCTCCCCCTCGGCGGTCGCGGTCAACGGCCGCTTCGAGCGGTCGATGAGCTTCACGCCGAGATGGTCTTCGAGCTGCGACACCATCTGGCTGGCGCCAGGCTGCGATATATCATTTTCCGTCGCAGCTTCCGAAAAGCTGCGATGGCTGACGACGTCGCAAAAAACCTTAAGCGCCTTGAGATGCATAGCTCGAAGTGAAATCACGAAAGGCAATACTAAGCTGCAATAGTATCAGCAACTGGCATGACAGCGTATTTGGTAAATCGCAGCCCGTCAACGGGAGAGGGGTTAGAGGTTAGAGGTTAGAGGTTAGGAAA
>CAZFLF010001349.1:0-2104 GCA_964519825.1 uncultured Pirellulaceae bacterium
TCGAAGCGTTAGCGAGGCAGAACCCTCGCGTACTTCTGCCTCGCTAACGCTTCGGATTACGATGGCTGGGTAAATGCGATCGTCTTTTACAAAACAGGACTCAATAAAGCAAGTTAATGGGTATCAGTTCCGGTAGAAGTCAATCCACTGCAACGTAATCTGTCGCGGATTCCCCTCGAAGAACTTTTCCGGCATCGTGATCTGGAAGTAACCATCGTTCGTACGAATCGTGCTCCCCTCGTTCCTGTATCGCACTTCAATCCAATAGGGGCTGCCCTGGTCGAGCGGCTTTTCCTCGCTCCCTTCGAGCAGCGATACCCGACTGACACTTTGGTCGGTGCGGGATGCCGCTGCTGCGAGTGCGATCTTTCCGTGGGAGGCTTTGAATGATTCCAGCCCCTTCAGATGCAGACGAATGATGATCGACTTCGGCCACCGGTCAGTCAGTCGCTCGACGGTCGCCTTATCAATCCCGAAGCCGCTTGTGATTTCGAAGATGGTCGCTTCGTCGCCGGATACGAATTGGATACGAGTGTCCGCACGACCGACCGTCGCATGAAAAGTGGGCTTTGCCGTCCCGCCAACAGGCACATTGCCGGCTTCTTCCAAGCCGGTGACGGTCACGATGCACCGTTCCTTTACCTCAATACCAGCACGCCGCTCCAAGCTGCCTCGCACAATCACCTTTTTACCGTCGAACTTCCCAGTTCCCTTTCGCAACTCGGCGTTCTTGCCGAATTCCAACTCCCACGTAATCTCCTTGGCCGTAATCGTGGTGCCGGTGGTCTCGCCGCCGATGGCGACGATGCCGGTGCGGAGCGTGCCGACGACCGTGACAGAGATCGAGTCCTCGGCGGTTGGCTTTTCGTCATAGATCTTCGGGTCTACTTTCGCCACAACGCGGGTCTTGGGGAGAGATACCGTCTCACCGAAGACGATCCGCGCCAGGTCACGCGAGACTCTGCTCGGATTCGCGGGCACGACGTTGCAGAGCACAGCCACGCACACATCATCCGCGGGATAGCGCTGGAAATGCGTCGCGAAGCCATTGATCCCGCCACCATGCCCGATTTGCTTATGCCCCTTGTAATCGCCGATCGACCAGCCGTAGGCGTAATTGCTCTTGAACGGCGTGAACATCACGGCCTGGCCTTCTTTCGAGACCGGCTTGCCCGCCTGCAGGGCGCGATCCCACTTGAATAGGTCCCCCACTGTCGAATACAGCGCCCCTGCAGCATACGGTTGGTTCATGTCCAGATACGGCGCGTTCGCCAGCCCCTTTCCCCCGCGATCGTAGCCGGAAGCCCGCTTCGACAGGACCGTCGCATGGCGGTCATATCCCGTGTCGGCCATGCCCAAGGGCTCGAAAATCGACTCGTTGAGGAATGCTTCATAGGACTTGCCCGACACCTTTTCGATGATCGCACCAAGCAGAAAATAGCCTGAGTTGTCGTAGTGGAACTTCGAGCCCGGCTCGAACTCTAGCGGCTTGTCTTTAAATCGCGCGAGCATCGACTCGACCGTCTCTTGCTTCGTCATTAACTTCCCATACGACGGATCGTCCGTGTAGCTCGGAATGCCCGACGTGTGGGTTAAGAGGTGGTGAATCGTGATTTTCTCCCACGCGGTCGGGGCATCGGTGAGATATTTGCTGATTAGATCCTCGACTTTGAGCTTGTCCTGGTCCTGAAGGATCAGGATCGCCGTGGCGGTGAACTGCTTGGTGAGCGACCCCAGCCGGAATTTTGTCTCGGGCGTGTTCGGAATCTCATGCTCGGCATTCGCCAGGCCGTAGCCCTTCGCGAAGAGGATTTGACCATCTTTCGCGACCAGCACTGAGCCATTGAAATTCTCCACTTTCGCGGCGGCATCCATGTAGGCCGAGAGCTGTGCGGGGATTTCGTCGGCCCAGAGGCGGGCATCGAGAATAATTGGCGCGGTGATCGTTAAAGTCGCGACGACTATGGCCCGCAGAATTATGGGTCGCATCACAGAACTGCTCATCGATGTATCCTTGCGGGGGAGATCCCGCTAATCGAGTGACCGTCGTTCCAATTTTGTGAACCGAGCATCACATGATGCGAGTTGAAGAACGAACAAGAAC
>CAZFLF010001350.1:0-2103 GCA_964519825.1 uncultured Pirellulaceae bacterium
GACCAGCCACAAACTAATCCCTGGTACAACTTCCACCGGAACCGAGGACCGCGCGGATTCTGAAATCCATGTCGTTCTTCACCGCCAGGCTCTCAGTCCGGTCACGTTGAACTCTGGCAACTTCCACCGGCACATCCCGCGTGAGTCATCCGCTGCGGCACCGCTCCGCTGCCTCCTATCAAGTTGCCGCGGGCGTTCCTGAGCTGGTAAGCTGCACGACGAAAGACTTGGCGGGCAATGGAATCCGCAGAGGCGCATCCCCCGCGAAGTCGCCTCCGTTCACTGCACGATCGATTCGACGGGGGGCAGCCCGAAAGATTGTAATACGTTCGGTGACTTCTCGTCGGCAAGGACATTGCCCCATGCGGTGGCCTCTATCAGCATTGCTTCTTGCTACCGCGATCGTTGCGTCCGCCTTCGGCGTCTTTCGATGCTTCTGGGACCCGTCACATCCGAATCATCAGATTCTTTTGGGAACGTTTATCCTTTTGATTTGCGTCGCTATCGTAGCTGCGCTTTTCGGAAAATCACCCCTGCGAGGGGCCTTCTTCGGGGCCTCATTATTTGGGATTGCCTATTTGATCTGCGTTCTTAAATGCGGATTTGGACTAGAGACGATCTATGATTCGCAATGGTTGGCGAAGAATACGACGATTGGATTCGCACTATTCGGGATTTCGTTTCTCGCATCGCAATTGTCCATCATGGTGACATGGCCGAGCACAACTGCGGAAGGATCACGAACCACCGAACATCAATCGCATCCACTGGAGCCGGCGATCGGGCCGGTTTCAAATGAAAAGTCATCACCGCCGGCCCAGTGATGCGGATCGTTGAACTATGTCACCATCGCGGCCGAGTATGACTCGGAGCCTGATCGCCGCGAGTTCGACTGCTCCGGTTCGGCGCGAATCCCGAGCGTCCACGGTCTCTCGCAAAGCCCGCCAGGCTCTCGGTCTGGTGCCCCGATGAACTCCGGCTTCGTCCACCGGTACATCCCGCACGACTCGTGCTCCTCGGGAAGGCTCCGCAGCACCCGATCAAGTTGCCGCGGGCATTCCTGAGCTGGTAAGCTGCACGACGAAAGACTTGGCGGGTGATTGAATCCACGCGGGCGCATCCCTCGCGAAGTCGGCACAGTTCAATATGCGATCGGTCGCGTCTAAGTGCAGCCGGATTGATCGCAATACGTTAGGCGGCGGAGGCAGACGACGATGGCCGACACCGACGGCATTCGTCTCACTTGTCCCAATGGACATAAACTGCGAGTCAAACCAGGACTGGCAGGAAAACGAGTTCGTTGCCCGAACAAGTCCTGCTGCGCCGTGGTCGATGTCCCCCCAGCCGGGACGAGCGAAGCACAAAAGCCGGAGTCCAGGTCGATCAACTACTTGTTCCCATCGGACCAGATCCACAACCTGCCGACGTGGCGGTTTGTCCTGCACTTCATGGCCCCGATCGCCTTGGAGCCAGCGATGATCGAGCGCGCCATCGCGCAACTCAAAGCGACGGACTGGAAGATTGTCACGTTTCCCAACGGCCTGGACAATCTATCGCTCAGTGAGGAATCGAATGCCGTCGGGGTGCCGGTTGAGGTCTCGGAAAAGCGCCGGCGTCGGCCGAACAGCCTGGCCGACTACGAGTCCGACTTTTGGAAGATCAATTTTAACATGCTCGATTGCGGTTTCGGCGATCTGTACTATGAGGCGGTGGATTGGAAAGAGTAGCGGTTGCGCCGAACAAATAAGGATTAGGTTCCGCTGTGCCGGAATCGAATCCCGCGTTCAAGAAGCCCGGCGAGGCGCTCGTGGGACGGCAGATACTCGGGACGCCGGTGCGTAGAAGTCACCGCGCGAAGATGAGTGAGGTGAGCCCGCACTCCCAAGACGGGAACAGTGCGTGTCAACAAGCCATCGATGTTGGCACAGCCCGGTGTGCGTCGAGGACTCGTGCCAGTTGTCGGGTCGACCACACCGAACGACGCAGGCCAAATCGTCCAAGCGACGGGTCGGATCAAGCGAACGACGGATATCGCATGGATCGGCGGCTGCTCACGATCAAGTTGCGACAAGCATTCGTGAGCTGGTAAGCTGCTCGACGAAA
>CAZFLF010001351.1:0-2102 GCA_964519825.1 uncultured Pirellulaceae bacterium
GGATTTCGAAGCAGTGGTCTGTGAGCGGTACGGCGCTAGCCGCCGGTGAACCTGCAAAAAACCGGTGGCTAGCGCCATTCCGCTCACCCGGACGCCGTGCTTCGGACGTCGAATTTTGGATTATTTGTGCAAAGCCTCTTGAGGCAGACATTTCGGAGGGATGAGAGCGATTGGCCGGCGGTCGCTAAGCGCACCACCGGTTAACAGTCAAGTTATGCTGCCACCCGGCAGGGGTGCCAACGTCTGGGGACGCGATATCGCCACAGAAGTCGATCACGGAACGAGAAGACCGCTTCAATTCCGGCATGTCACACGGCGAAGAAAAGGCGAAACGCGGAGGGTGGCTCTCGAACTGGTTTGCCACGCTATTCGCGACAGAACCAAAACCAATACGGTTCTGTTCGTTTTGCTCGCGAAACTATCTTGAGGCAGGGGGTCTAGTGGAGGGGCCACGGAATGTTTACATCTGCGAATCGTGCTGCAAAGCCGTTTCGTTGCAATTCCCAGAAGTCCCCAAAGATGGCCGGTGCAATTTCTGCCGGCATGATTCGTTAACAGTTGGCCATCTCGTGGTTTCTAGCAATGGCGCGATGATCTGTCGCGAATGCACCGAACTTTGCACAGAGATTTTAGCAATGGAATCTCAAAGGCGCCGGCAAGATGACGATCATTAGATGGCCGAATAGTCATTCCGAAGTTCATCGCAGTTATTACTTGTGGCTGTTTGGCCCGCGAATCGAGCTGCCGTTTGAGTCGACTCAGGACTGACCGACCGCCTACGAACACACTCTCTTCGGACACTACCAACGGCAGAAGCCGCTTGCATCGCTGTCGGTGCTGGAATAATCTCGGCGCGTTATCGAGTGTTTTGAAAGTCGGAAACTCCCGTCGGGGTGATTTACAACCATGGCCGCCACAGTGCTCGTGGTAGACGACTCGGCAACCGAGCGGCATCTCGCTGGCACCCTACTGCAAAAGGGTCGCGGGCTGACGGTGAGTTTTGCGTCGGACGGGCGCGAAGCGCTGCTGGCGATCGAACGGAGCGCGCCCGACGTCGTGCTCACCGACCTTCAAATGCCACATCTGGACGGCCTGTCCCTGGTCCAGGCCATTCGCGCTCGCCATCCCAGCATTCCGGTTGTGCTCATGACGGCTCATGGCAGCGAGGACATTGCGGTCCAGGCGCTGCAGCGCGGCGCGGCCAGCTATGTTCCAAAAAAACAGCTCGCGCGCGAATTGGTTCCGACGGTGGAGAAGGTGCTGGCCATTGCCAAAGCCGAACGCGGTCAACAGCGAGTGCTGGAATGCATGGCAAGGACCGAGTCTGAGTTGCGGCTTTCGAACGATGCCACGCTGATCCCGTTGGTGATCGCGTATCTGGGCGAGGAATTGGTGCGATTGCGATTCTGCGATAAGACCGGCCTCATCCGCATCGGTGTGGCGCTGCATGAAGCGATCGACAATGCCATGTATCACGGCAATCTAGAAGTCCGCTCGGAGCTGCGGCGGCAAAGTCCACAGGCCTACCAATCCCTGGCCGATCAACGACGTCAGCAGTCCCCGTTTCGCGACCGGCAGGTGCATGTCACGGCGCGGATATCCCACAACGAGGCCGTCTATACTGTCCGAGACGACGGCACGGGGTTTGATCCGGCGACACTCCCCGATTTCAGCAATCCAAAAAGTCTGGACGCGGCGGGGGGACGCGGGCTGTCTTTGATCCGCACTTTCATGGACCAGGTTTCGTTTAACGAGATCGGCAACGAGATCACGTTGGTGAAAGGACGTGACCCGGTGACCGCATGATTCGAGCGCTGCGTTACCTTCGCCAACAGAATCGGTTGGAGTGGCTGGAACCGGAACAGTTAGTCGGCCAGGTAGGAGACGACGCGGACCCGGTGTGGGTCGATATCTCGGAGCCGAGTTACGAGGAAATCCGGCAACTGTCGTATACTTTCGCGTTTCATTCGCTCGCTATTGCCGACTGCCTGAACCCGCGGCATCCTCCCAAGGTCGAAGACTACGACGGCACGCTATTTTTGATCGTCCACGGACCGGACCAGACTCCGTCCACCGAACGCATACGTTCGCAGCTCCTTTCG
>CAZFLF010001352.1:0-2098 GCA_964519825.1 uncultured Pirellulaceae bacterium
GTTCAAAGGTCAGGCGGAGGTGGTCGAGCCCCAGGGCATGCAGCAGTGTTGCGTGCAGATCATGCATCGTGACGATCTGTTCGACCGACTCGTAGCCGAACTCATCCGTTGCTCCATGCGAGTATCCGCCGCGGACGCCGCCGCCGGCCATCCAGAGTGAGAAGCCGCGGCGACTATGATCGCGGCCGTTGGCCCCTTGCGACACGGGTGTCCGACCGAATTCTCCCATCCAAACGACCAGTGTCGAATCGAGCAAGCCGCGCGCCTTCAGATCGCGGACAAGCGCCGCCGAGGGTAGGTCGATTTCGCCGGCGACTTTCTTCGTCGCATTGGCATTATCGCTGTGAGTGTCCCAGGGTTGGCTCTTGAGATAGACTCCGACGAAACGGACCCCTTGTTCAATGAGCCTTCGCGCTAACAAACAGCGCGTGCCGTAAGTTTGCGTGACGGGTTGGTCAAGTCCGTAGAGCCGGCGCGTGTCGGCTGTTTCGCGGCTGAGGTCCACCGCATCGGGCACCGCCGCCTGCATCCGCGCGGCGGTTTCGAAGTCGTGCAGTCGAGCCTCGAGTTCGGTGTTTTCCGGGAACCGGCTGGCATGCAGCTCGTTCAATCGCCGGACCAGTTCGAGTTGTCGAGTGCGGGCCGCGGCCGGAATTCGAGCCGGCGTGCGGAGGTTGAGGACTGGGGCTACCGATAGTTCGCCTACATTGAACGGCGTCCCTTGATGTTGAGCCGGCAGCCAGCCAGCCGACCAGTTGAGCGTGCCGTTAATCGGGAGTCCGCTCGGGTCCGGCAGCACAACGAAAGCGGGCAGGTTTTGGTTGAGCGAACCGAGCCCGTAGGTGAGCCACGAACCCAGGCTGGGGCGATCCGTCGCCAGCGGATGGCCGCTGTGGGCGATCCGTAGTGCCGTTTCGTGGCAGACCGATTCGGTAGTCATCGAGCGAACCAGTGCGATGTCATCGGCAATCGCCGCAGTGTGCGGGATCAGTTCCGACAGCAACATGCCGCTCCGGCCCGCCGGCCGGAAGGCGAACGGGGAGCCTAACAGATTGCCGGATGCCGACGGCGACAGCGTCTCTACTTTCTGCTGACCCGGGAACGGTTGACCGCTCCGTTTGGCCAGCTCCGGTTTCGGGTCGAACAGATCCATCTGACTCGGACCACCATTCTGAAACAGGCAGATAATCCGTTCCGCGCGCGGCCGATAATGTGGTCCCACCGCATGAATTGGCTCCGCGGATCGCGCTTCCCGTCCAGGTTCGAATGCGTTCAGCCAAGTCCAAGCGATCGAGCCCAACAAGCCGCCGGCCGAGCGTCCCAAGAATGCTCGACGCTGCATGTGCACCGGATCAGTGAAATCCTTGGCTCTAAGTCGCATGCTGAACTACTCCAGATACAAAAACGCATTGCTTGCCAGCAGCATCTGACAGAAGTCAGCCAGTGCCAAGACGGAAGCATCCGCTCCGGTGTACTGATCACGCTGCGAGGCCAGGAAGTTTATTGCGAGCGTCTGCTCGGCGAACGTTGGTTCACGGCCAATCGTCACGCGGCAGGCTTGGCGCACCAACTCCGGTGACGTGCCGTCGGTTTCGGCCAGTAGGCGTTTCGCAAAAGCCTCGCAACACGTCACGGCAAAGTCGGAATTGAGTAGTGCCAGCGACTGAAGCGGCACGGTCGACGACGGACGCGTGGTGCAGACCGTGGCGACCGCCGGCGCGTCGAACACTTTTAGCAGGCTGAGTGTCTGGGAGCGTCGCTGTTGCAAATAGACGGAACGCCGTCGAGCGCCGGCGGCCTGTTCGTCGACGACCACTTCGCCGACGGGCGTCTGTCGAGTGGGAACGTAGGGGCCAAACGGGGTCAGGTCGAGCTGCCCGGCAGCGGCAAGCATCGCGTCACGGATCACTTCCGCTTCCAGCCGTCGAATTGGCCACCGCCACCAGTAATGATTGTCGGGGTCGGCGGCGAGTCCCTCAGTGCGCGGTGCTGACGATTGCCGATAGACGGTAGACGTCACCACAAGGCGATGCAGCGTCTTCTGGCTCCAGCTGCTCTCGACTAGGCCAGCGGCCAGATTTTCGAGGAGCTCGGGGTG
>CAZFLF010001353.1:0-2098 GCA_964519825.1 uncultured Pirellulaceae bacterium
GTGGTCGCGTCTCTCCGAGACTCGAACCCTAGCGCAGTGCCTTATTTTGCCAATCCAGGGCTCGCGTCTCGGAGAGACGCCGCCACTTAGAGCGAACTTATGATCTTTGTTGGACTGGACGATACCGACACGCTCGATTCCCCCGGCACGAATCAACTGGCTCGCCATCTGATTCACCGTGTAGAGCAACAGTATCGTCCGATACTCTTGCTGAGGCACCAATTGCTGGAAGATCCGCGCGTCCCCTGTACCAGCAAGAACGGTTCAGCGTCGATCTGGCTCCAGCCTCGTTCAGGACAGCAGATCGACCTCGCCGTTTTGTTTCAGGAACTGAGAGATGAAGTCCAATCGCGCTTCGTGCCAGGAAGCGACCCGGGGTTGGCTTTAAGCACGGAGAGTCCTCCGCCGGTTCAACACTTTGGGCGACGTTGCCAGGCCGAATTGATCGAACAAGCGGAGGCACGCCAGTTAGCGGCCGAATGCGGAATTCGCTTGGAAGGACTGGGCGGGACGAATGGGGGCATCATCGGGGCGCTCGCCGCAATCGGATTGGCCGGAGCAGGAAACGATGGCCGCGTCGTTGTACAGGGAGAATGGCCCGATGATTGGAGCGGCCCACAACCGGTATCGCGACTGCATGAGCGCGGCATCGAGGCACGCTGCCTGGAAACCGGGACAACGATCACCCAGGGAGTTGTCAATGTTGGGAAAAAACTCCGGCCAAACTATCGCGCTGGTCGGATCGTGCTGTTCGTGCAGAAACCTCAGCTGGGTACACAGTCCGAGTGGGCCTGGGAAGCCGTGAAACTGAAGTGACTCGGTTTTAAGGTGCGGAGGGTTGCAGCGAGAGGCAGGTCAAATGCCCGCCGCTGTCTGTGTTGTCGCGGAAGAAGAATTGTCCGTTGGAAATGGCAGGCAGGCCGCGGGTCACGGCGGTCGAAACGGGGGCGCGAGACAGTTCCGTGTATTTGTCCCGGTTGGCGACTGCGAGCACCAACTGACCATCGGTGGTCAGGATGAGCAACCGGTCGCCAACCAGAATCAAATGTCCGACTCCAAAGCCAGCGACCTGCCAACGGACTTTTCCAGTCTTCGCCTCAACGCAACGGAGTTCGCCGTTGACATGGTCTTCGCGGCCGTGAAAGCCGTACAGATCGCCGTCATGATGAACGCATGTCGAATATTGGCTCGACATCGTTTCGTCGTTGGACCAGATTTCCTGAGGCGATTTGCCGAGTCGCATCAGCCGAGCGCCGACGCCATAGCTCGCGGACAGAAACAAGCTCTCGCCAAAAACCAGCGGAGTCGCTGCGTTGACGGTCGCTCCCGTTTTACCGAATGGAAACTCGAACAGGATTTTTCCGTTCGTGGGGTCAACCGCCAGGCACCGTAGTCGCGTGATGAACACAACATGTGTCCGGCCATCGACAGTCGCCGTCGTTGGAGACGAATAGCTGGCCCGCTCGTCGGTCGCCTGCCAGGCGGTCTTGCCTGTTTTGATATCGAAGGCCACGATTCCGGCGTTGCGTCCGCCGACATTGATCAGCAGTTTGTCGGCAGCCACGATCGGTGTCGCGCCAGCGCCAAAGTATCCTTCTTGTGCTTTGTAGTCCGCGTGAGCGTCGCGCGACCAAACCTTGCGTCCATCCGATAGTCCCACGCAATGAACATTACCTGCCGCGCCGAACACAAACACGCGGTCTTGCTGCACAACCGGGACACAACGCGGACCGTTGTCGGGGTTCATGCCGCCAGCGTAGTTGCTGGGAAAATCGGCTTGCCACAGCGACTTTCCGGAGGCCACGTCGAAACATTCAACGCGTTCATTCGATCCGACCCGGTGGAATAGGACGACGCGATTTCCGACAACCGCTGGTCCTGCAAAGCCCGTCCCGACTTCGATTGACCAAAGTTTCTTCGGTCCCGTTTTGGGCCACGGTGCAACAGCCGCCTCGCCCGCCGCACTCCCGTTGCGATTCGGCCCAAGAATCTGTGGCCAATCTCCGGCTCCGGCTACGGTGCATTACTGGAATAGCCGCCCCACCACTGACCCCGGCACAATCTGCACCTCACCCTTACGCGCGTCCGTGAAGGCAAA
>CAZFLF010001354.1:0-2097 GCA_964519825.1 uncultured Pirellulaceae bacterium
CTCGTGGAACAGCTTCTGCTCATCGAGTTGGCGCAGGAACTCGACCGTTCCGGCATTCCGAAAAGCATCCAAGTGTTCGATGATGGGAAGGTCTTCGACCAAACGATCGTTGGGCTCGGCGAGGTACTGTGCGGTGAAGAGAAAGCCGACAACGCCTGCTGCCGCCGTGAAGAGCAGGCCGAACAGCCACATCATTGCCTGCCGCCTGCGCTTGATCCGCTGAGCCTGGGAAACCGCGTCCCCGGCGCGGATCGCGACCATCTCGACCGTCGTACGGGTAAAAGAATCGTCCACGGTCGCGCGCGACAAATCATCGAGCAGATCCCAAGTCTGTTGATGTTCTTTCAGTCGCTGCCGCAACTCGCCGTTTCCCGACAATTGTTCATCCATGCGCCGGCGCGACTCGGCGTCCAGTTCGCCGTCGAGATACGCCAGCAATTCTTCGCCGGGCGGTAGACCATCAGGCAGTGTGTCGTGTGGACCGTTCATGATTCGGAGGAACTCGTGGTGGGGCGTAATCCTTCATTAATGTACGGTTCCAATCGAAGCCGGACATTCTCGCGTGCACGAAAGAGGAGCGATTTGACGGCCTTGACGCTGATTTCCATCGACGTGGAGATCTCTTCGTAACTCATTCCTTCAAACTTGGACAGCATCAATGCCAACCGCTGGCGCTCGTCGAGCGAAGCAACGGCTTGGCGGACCATTGCGGCCCGTTCAGCTTTGTCGAGTTGTCGCGCCGGCATCAAGCCGCTGGCCGCTTGGGCCATGTTCTCGAGCCTTTGCGGTTGGTCATCGTTTGGATGCGATGACAAGTTCACTTCGCGCCGTCGCGCCAGCGTCCGTTTGGTGTTCTTGGCCACATTATTGGCGATCGTAAACAACCACGTACAGAATTTGGCCTGAGGCTCGTACGACTTCCGCGCCCGATAGACACGGAGAAATACCTCCTGAGCCAAGTCCTCGGCCTGCTCGCGCCCCCGCACCAAATGTTCCAGGACCGTCACCAAACGGCTCTGATAGCGCAATACGAGCTCCTCGAACGCGGCAGCATCGTCGTCGCGCACTTGCAGCATCAACCGCACGTCAGGGTCGTGCAGCGCGTAGTTCTGAATCGGCGTTTCGCTAACGGCCAAGGTCGTATCCTGTCTCAGTTACTCGTGCCGTCGTGCACCATCCAACACCGCTGTAGTCGTTAAAGTTCCGGAGGGCCAAGCCGATCCTCACTCGTCTCGCCGTGACCGGCCCGGAGTTGTTCACGAATTCGTGCCAAACGGCCCGCTAATTCGGCCTCAAAACCGCGCGGTACCGGTCGATAGTACTCACGCTCAACTCCCAAATAATCTTGGGCAGCGACCCCGTCGGCGGCGTCGTGGGAATACTGATAGCCTTCCCCATGTCCCAATTGCCGTGCCCCACGATAATGTGCGTCGCGCAAGTGCCGTGGAACTGGAACCAAACGGCCCGTCCGGACATCTTCGACGGCCTCGCCGATGGCCACGGTTGCGGCGTTCGATTTGGGGGCACACGCCAGGTAGGTGACCGCCTGCGCCAGAGTCAACTGGCATTCGGGTAACCCGACGAATTCGCAGGCCTGCATCGCGGCAACCGCCAGTGGTAAAGCCTGCGGATCGGCGTTGCCGACATCCTCGCTGGCCAAGATTACCAGCCGACGGCAGAGGAATCGGACATCCTCGCCAGCTTCCAGCATGCAAGCGAGCCAATACAAAGCCGCGTCGGGATCGCTGCCGCGAAGGCTCTTGATCAGGGCACTGGCAATGTCGTAATGAGCGTCGCCGGTCGCGTCATAATTGACCGCCTTGCGCTGCACCGACTCCTCGGCGAGTTGCCGAGTGAACTTGACCGGCCGGTCGTCGCTCGACATGACCCCAATTTCGAGCGCGTTGAGCGCTCGCCGCGCATCGCCATCGCAAACTTCAGACAAGTAATTCAGCGCGTCTTCGTCGGCTTCGATCGGCACCTCTCCCAATCCACGCTCTTTGTCCAGGATTGCTCGGCGGAGCAGTGCGTAAACGTCGGCTGCAGCTAGCGGCTGGAATTGAAACACCTGGCTGCGACTGACGAGTGCACTGATCA
>CAZFLF010001355.1:0-2096 GCA_964519825.1 uncultured Pirellulaceae bacterium
CCATCCGTGCCGAAGGTCGCGGCGCCAACCGTGCCTGCTCCTCCATCCGCGCCGAAGGTCGCGACACCAGCCGTAACGCCTCCTGCACTCGCGCCGAAGGTCGCGACACCAGCCGCAACGCCGCTTGCACTCACGTCTATTGCGCCCGCTGCTCCAGTCGCTCCAGTTGCGCCAAACAATGAATTGGATGACTCGGTGTTCAAATTCAGTGACGAGTCCGAAGCCCCCAAGATTAATCGCCGCGACCGGGTCGGCGGACTATCCGACTATGCAACTTTCTGCCGTGATATCGACCGCCGATTGGCCGAACATCAACGCGATGGCGGGGCCGCCAGCCTGCTCTTCCTTACGGTCGATGGCTGCCAACAGATGACAGATTCCTTTGGCATCAGGGCGGTGGAGCTGGCGTCACGCGCTACGGCTACAATCGTCAAAGCCACGATGCGGCAAATGGATCATGCCGCGCGTTACGACGAAAACGTGTTCGCATTACTGTTGCCGGGAGCCAGCACGGCGGAAGCTAGCTCGATTGCCGAACGGATCCGTGCCGCGGTCGAGGCCAGCAAGTCCCCCGTGAACGGTCAAGAGTTGCAGTTTACGATCAGCCTGGGAGTGGCCGAATTCCGCCGCAACGATGAACGTGAACAGCTCTTTGAACGCGCGAACCAATCGCTGCAAGCGGCGCTGAACGCAGGCGGCAATCAGACGATGGCCGTCGGAGAAAATGGAGCGATCCATTCCATCGCCGTGCCGATGGAGTAGGCCGGAGAATCAGGACCGTAATCGGCGTTCGGCCATTTGGCAGTATTCCGCGTTGATATCGATGCCGAGAAACGACCGGCTCAAGCGTTGAGCAACGACGACGACGGTGCCGCTCCCGAGAAATGGATCGAGCACCAAACCGCCCGCAGGGCAACTGGCTTGGATGCACGTTTCTACGAGCCGTTCCGGAAAGACTGCGAAGTGGGCTCCTCGGAATTTCGACAACGGAATTGACCAGACGGTGCGTTTGTTTCGGCCCAACGGATGAAACGCCTGGTCCCAACGGGCGTCGTGCAAGTTGGAATTCCCCTGATTCTTTCCAGTTTCGGGAGTGCCACCGCGCTGCCCGAAATGTTTGCGGCCACCCCGCATGCGACTCTGCTCCGTGAACGTGACGTGTGGCTCGCGAATCGCGTCGGCATCGTAGAAATAGTCCCGTGACTTCGTGAAAAAGAACACATATTCGTGATCGGTCGTGGGGCGGCTCTTGGTCGACGACGGCATGGCATTGGGCTTATGCCAGATCACGTCGCTGCGCAGCAGCCAGCCATCTGCCTGCAACGCCAGTGCCACGCGCCAGGGCATGCCCAGCAGCGCGCCGTCCGTGTATTTGTCCCCAAGCACCAGCCACAGCGAGCCATGCGATTTCACCACGCGGCGAGCTTCGTGAAACACTTCTACGACTCGTCGCACATACAGCTCGGGTGAATCCTCCTGGCCAAGTTGAGCGGCGACGGTGTAGTCGCGTTGCCGGAAGTACGGCGGGCTGGTGACGATGACGTCGGCGAAGTCGGCCGGAAGCTCCGCCAGCCTGGTCCGGGCATCCCCGACCAGTAGCCGATTGCCGGCGACGGAAATTGTGGAAGCTGACATCGAGAAACACTCACATCCGATCCACGACGCCAATTCCCAGTAGACTCAGTCCGACTTGGATCGTGCGACCAGTCAGATCGCACAGGACAAGCCGAGTGTGCCGTGCGGCGTCCGATTCCGCGTCGAGGACATGGCACTGCTGATAAAATCGCGAGAACTGCGTCGCCACGTCAAACAGATAGGTCGTCAACTGGTTTGGTCGGTAGTCCGCCACCACTTCTTCGAGCGCGTTCTCGAATCTGAGCAGCGACAAGGCCAGAGCCCGCTCCATAGGATGTTCGAGGACCAGCGGCGATCGAGAGCTGCGCAGGGCTGCGAGGTCGATCTTGCCTTTGGCGAAGATGCTTTGCGTCCGCGCGTACGAATACTGCATATACGTCGCGGTGTTTCCTTCGAGCGCGACCATTTTGTCGTAGCTGAAGATGTAGTCGCTGGTGCGGTTATGGGACAGATCGGCGTAT
>CAZFLF010001356.1:0-2096 GCA_964519825.1 uncultured Pirellulaceae bacterium
AATGGTTGACGTTGTAACCATGCACCAGTACCCATGCCGCGTATTGGCTCACCTTATTCAACGCCTCGACTTCCCTTCTTTCGGGAGCGGGCCAGGGAAGTTCGAGGAATTGTCGCAGAACCGTCTGCAGCAGCTCCGCCCGTCGCGATTCATCGATGCTACGCCAGGCGGAAAGCTCCGCCAGCACGCCGCCGTCAATCGCCGGCCGCTGTTGAGCTGTGTACTTAAGAATCGCTGTCGCCTGGTCTCCCAATTCCCAGGTCTTTAATTCCGAGATAAAGACTTTGGGTAATTTGCTATTGGGATGCTGATAGTGGGTGGCATTCAGGTGTTTGTCGTCGAATTGGTAAACGCCGGCCGCGCGGTAGCCGAGGGCCTCAAAGATACGCGAAAGCGAGGCGATTCCGGTCAGCGGCTGTTGAGCGGCAAAAGTGCGAAAAGCGACGTGGTCGTTCACGAACGTCGCTCCGCTATTTCGCACGATTTGCTCATACGTTCGGACGTAGGTCACGCGACCGCGATAAACATCCCAGAGCCGGTCGAATAAGTCCGCTGTAAACCGCTCCCGCGGGTCGGACGCGGCAATGCCTTGATGGGGACCGAGTATGGCCGTCATAGAAGTTCACTCCATTGGTTCAGGCGTCTACCTTGCTTGTCCGATGACCATTGTAACGTAGGATTGAGCAACCGTGGCCGCGTCTCTCCGAGACGCGCGGCCCTAGGCTCGGCAGCCGAGTTGGCACTGCGTTGGTGCGCGTCTCGGACTGGATCTGCGAGACTTGCACCACGGATTGTTAGCCATTTAGTGCTGCGTGGGTGCGCGTTTCGGAGAAACGCGACCACTGTTAGAGACCATACTATGTCGAAACCTTCGCTCCGCGCTCCCTCGATTCGTACTGAACTTCCCGGCCCGAATGCCAGGCGGCTCATCGAATCCGACGAGCGATATACTTCGCCGTCGTACACGCGGGTCTACCCCCTGGCGGTGGCCCGCGGTGAAGGGGTCGTGATCGAAGATGTCGATGGTAACCGGTTTCTCGACTTCACAGCCGGCATCGCCGTTTGTTCCACCGGCCATTGCCATCCGCGTATCGTGCAAGCAATTCAGGATCAAGCCGGGCGGCTGCTCCATATGTCGGGTACCGACTTTTATTACGGTCCGCAGGCCGCTCTGGCACGAAAGCTGGCCGAGATCGCACCAGGGGCCGGACCCAAACGAGTCTTCTTCACCAATTCGGGCGCAGAGTCGGTCGAAGCAGCGTTCAAGCTCGCTCGCTACCACACCAAACGACAACACATGATTGCGTTCTTCGGCGCATTCCATGGTCGAACGATGGGAGCACTATCGCTGACCGGCAGCAAGATCACGCAGCGCGCCGGTTTCGCTCCGTTGATTCCGCAAGTCAGTCACGTCGATTTTCCCAATTGCTTTCGTTGCCCC
The DNA here is from genome assembly GCA_964519825.1 of uncultured Pirellulaceae bacterium. Classification (GTDB taxonomy): domain Bacteria; phylum Planctomycetota; class Planctomycetia; order Pirellulales; family Pirellulaceae; genus CAZFLF01. Next base: position 1,442 of record CAZFLF010001356.1, read on the forward strand.
AGGCGTGCGACCTGCGCTGATGACTGCTGCTACGAGACTCTCGATCAAATCGAGGAGCTTTTTCGGCGCACCGTCGCGCCCAAGGAAGTTGCGGCGATTTTCGTGGAACCAATTCAGGGCGAAGGAGGTTACGTCGTGCCCCCCGCCGACTTCCACCGGCGACTCAAAGCCCTCGCCGAGCAACACGGCATCCTGTACATCGTCGATGAAGTGCAATCCGGCATGGGAAGAACCGGAAAAATGTTCGCCATCGAGCATTGGGGTATCGTGCCCGATATCGTGTGTCTGGCGAAAGGGATTGCGTCGGGGATGCCGCTCGGCGCGATCATCGCCAAAAACGAAATCATGGATTGGCCTCCCGGTTCGCATGCCAGCACGTTCGGCGGCAACCCGGTGTCATGCGCCGCGGCGCTGGAAACAATTGCGCTGCTCGAAGAAGGCTTGATCGAGCAGGCCGCACGGGTCGGCGAGTTCCTGCGAACGGAACTGCGGAAACTTGCGGAGAAGCATTCGCTGATCGGTGATGTGCGCGGTCTTGGATTGATGGTCGGCATGGAATTGGTTCGCGACCGTGTGACGAAGGAGCCTGCTGTGCACGAGCGCGAGACCCTGATTCAAAACTGCTTCCATAAGGGACTGCTTCTGCTTGGCTGTG
>CAZFLF010001357.1:0-2079 GCA_964519825.1 uncultured Pirellulaceae bacterium
ACTGCGGCAAGACAACGCCGACCGCCGGCTGACACCTCTGGGACACCAAGCCGGATTGGTCGAAACGGATCGTTGGCAGCGCCTGCAAGCGAAAGAGCATGCGATTGTCCAAGTCATGAGTCTGCTGGCATGCAACCGCGTCGAGGGTGTATCACTCGACAAGTACCTGCAGCGACCAGAGGTTGAATGGCCGGAATTGACTGGCATTCTCCCCTCCTTAGAGGTCGTGCGGGCTGACGTGCGCGAGCAAGTCGTGTTCGATGTGAAATACTCGGGATACTTGGTGCGACAAGACCAGCAGGTCGAACGGCAAAAACGCCTGGCGGATAAGCGAATCCCGGACAACTTTGACTTTATGACGCTGCAACATCTGCGGAATGAGGCCCGGGAAAAATTGACTCGTATCCGTCCCATTAGCTTGGCCCAGGCCGGTCGGATTAGTGGAATCACTCCCGCCGATGTGGCCTTGCTTCTCGCACATCTCGAAGGAAAGCGGTAACCCACCAAATTAGCTCTCTTTCCCAAGTCGTGTCGTAAACTGCAGCTTTGCAGTAATTTGCGCAAATCAGATCAATCTTGACGCACCTGGGACCCCCGATATAATTCGCCACGACTGTGAAGCTTGGCAATCCTGGGAAGAGCCGTGAGAGATTGCGAAGATAGCGGTCGAGAAAAGTGTGCGTTCTAGAGACGCCACGAGGTTTTGCGTAACAAGGGAGCTTCGGACTAGCTCGACGTGGCGCACCACGGAGGTATGGGAATTTGGGGTAAGCCAGCAGGCAGCTGTCGCCAGATTCCGTCGCTAGTTCACCATCGTTCAGGAGGGATGGGTCACAGCCATGTCCACTAAAACCGTTTTTACGACTGGTGAGGCCGCGAGGATTTGCAAGGTTAGCCAGCAAACGATCATTCGCTGCTTCGATAATGGGTCACTTAAGGGGTTCCGGGTACCCGGCAGCCGATTTCGCCGCATCCCGCGCGACCAACTCTTTCAGTTCATGAAGGACAACGGCATTCCGACCGATGCCTTGGAGAGCGGTAAACGCAAAGTGCTGATCGTGGACGACGATCAAGAACTCGTCGAGTTGCTCTACGACACCTTTGATCGGGATGGTCGATTTGAGATTCGGACCGCGAACAACGGCTTCGATGCCGGAATGTTTGTGAAAGAGTTTCGTCCCGACCTCGTTGTGCTGGACATCATGCTGCCCGACATTAATGGCAAAGAAGTTTGCCAGCGGGTGCGCAGCGATTCGACGTTGGAATCAGTGAAAATCATCTGCATCTCCGGCATGGTTGAGCAGGACAAAGTCGCCGATCTGCGGGCCGCCGGAGCTGATGACTTTGTGCAAAAGCCTTTCACGGTCGACAAACTCATGGACCGAGCTTGCGACTTGTTGGAACTTGAACGACCGGTCGCTACCTAGTGCTAGGTGGCCGGTTGTAAACCAGCGTAAAGGACTTACTTCTTCTTATTCGGCGGCGTGAACAGTTGCGAGAGTGCTTGCTGGGCGGCGTCGATGGTGTTCTGCCCACGCAGTGGTGGCGGCGTTGGCAACTTGGCTGGCGGTCGTTTCACCGGAGGCTTTCTCTTGCCCTTCGCCGCAGGCGCCGTAGTCGTCTGGTCGGGTTTTGGTGGTGCGTCGGTCGTCGGATGAAACTCGCGGGACGCCGGATCGAATCGCCGGCGATCACGCTCTTCCTCATCCGCGTTTAGTAAGAGGTCGACGACCAACTCGGCGACGGTGTCCGTCGTTTCAGTAACTGTGTCCCGTTGCGACTCGGTGGACGCGGCCAGCGGAGCCACCTCTGGCGCGGCCAGCGGAGCCACGGGCGCGGCCAGTGACGCCGACGACATGAGGACATCAAATTCCAACTTGCCGACACGCAGGCGATCACCGTGAAAGAGACATGCTGTCGTGTCAACCCGCACGCTATTGATGAACGTTCCTCCCTGGCTGGCATCGTCCCGTAAAACAACACGATCATCTTCGACTAAGATCGTGCAGTGATGCGGACTAATCGATTGCCCAGAACAGCGCATGTGGCAGTCACGTGCGGTTCCAATGACAAAGCGAC
>CAZFLF010001358.1:0-2076 GCA_964519825.1 uncultured Pirellulaceae bacterium
CTTATAAGGCTCCCGCTCTCACCGCCTGAGCTACGCGCCACAGTGGGAGTAGGGCGGGAGGGAATCGAATCCTCGTCTGCATCTCTTCAGGCCGCCACCGCCCACCCTTCGAGCGGTTCCCGCATCACCGCAACCAGGCCGCCAATAAAAAACCCGATGTCGCTGTGACACCGGGCATTTCTTCTCCGCTTCCAGATGGCTCTGGCCAAGTGTCACAAGCGCAGGGAGTACCCCGGGAGCGTATTCGCCGGTTGATCGGCAAATAAACGCCCGTCGCGTTCCTGTTCGGTTATGAAACTCGACCACAAACCCATCATTGTCATTGTCCTTGTTCTAAGCCGGCTGCAATGCAACCCGCCGCGTGTCTGACTGGTAGGACGACGTGCGCCCGCGAAAGGTTCGCAAGAAACTGTTCGCATGGGGTGACGCACAATTCGATGCGCGAAGACGCAGAATTATTTCGTCAGATTGTAGAAAGTCTCAGGAATCTTACAGCCAACGAGAGTTCCGACCTTCCCGACTTGCCAGCGTCATCGATTCGCGCTGCGACGGGTGGCTGCGCACCGCGGTACTGCGCGACTACGATCGACGAAACAGCGATTCTTTCGGACCTTGATAGCGAACTTCCATTTCAGGTGTTGGCACCTTCACCTGGCCGTGATGCAGCGAATCAACGCCTCCGATAACCATCCCCGATGTCAGCAGAGTCCGCTCGACAGGGTAAGGTGCTCGATTCTCCAGGACGAGCGTCTCGATGTGTCGCACCAGCGGATTGAAGAAATCGGCCGTCGTTGCACTCTGAGTCGGCATCGGCAAGTACATTTGACAGGAGACAATTTCATTCGTATCGCGCCGCAGGCCGGCGTAGTTGAAATCGCGAATCGCGGCCAGAAACAGCGTGGTTCGAAAGCCGTCGCGGTGCTGAATGAAAAAGGCCAGAGTGTTCGGCAGCGCTTGCCGCGCCCATTCGAACGTGACGCGGTCGGTTGGATAGCCGCCTTCGACCGGCAAGTTATGGCTGCGGCACAAAGCGGCGACTATCAATCGCCGCGTAACCTCCCGTTCCGGAGCCGCCAGCATCTCCCACATTTTCTCGCCGCGAATGGCGTGCACGCTTTCGATGCCGACCTCGCCTCCTTGCCGACGTTCGGACATGCACTGAGCTGTTTCCAAACCGTGAAAGTCGTAACTGTCGACACCTCCGTACCCGACACAAACGCTTTCCACCAGCGGTACATCAAACGGCATGTCAATCGCCGGCATTCGCCAGGTTACGGGCAACGACGAGCCGGCCAGGAAAGGAAACCCCAGCCGTCGTGAATCCGCGACCATTTCCGCGCAACGGCCCCAAGTGGTCGATAAGTGCTTGTCGTTGAAGACCGGAACCGACCGGCCGCTATCCTCGAAGACCTTGATAACCTCCTTGAACCACTCGTAGCGGGGATACAAACGCTGTCCCTTTTCGTTGCTGGGATAACGCCCGTGCTCGGCGATGATCACCACACCGTCAACGGCCAGCTTGGAGCCGCCCAGCGTAAGCGCCTCGGCGATGGAGGAGTACTGCCGCAACTTGTGGCGTTGAATCCGTTCCCGGGCCAGGTCTTTTTCGGGAAACTGATCAATGAAAACCGAGGCAACGTCGACGCGAGGGGCTCGCCATTCGCCGTCCCAACTGTAGCCCAAGGTTTGCCGATCCAGGAAATGTTGGGCATGGGAGTGCTGATGCACGACCGTTCCCAGGAACGCGACCTTCTTGCGAGGCTGGAAAGCACCCCGTACGCCATGCGCCACGAGCGCTCCGGTCGTTGCCGCGAGAAACGTTCGCCGTGAGAGCATGGTCGATCCTCCGGTTGAGTTGGGCTTCTCGATCCGCGATATCGTGTCGAATCGCTAGTCGGATCGCAAGACAGCGTGGTCGACGCACCCCATTGCACGCGCCGAAGCCCCTTTGGCATCACTGAAATCGGCCATCGTGCTGTATTCAAAGCATGCGACCCGTGCCGCGCCTGGCACATCTCCGTCCGTATCGAGAGCCGGTCCCAAGTTCTTGGTGAATCGGGTTTGCAGCAAGGCACC
>CAZFLF010001359.1:0-2069 GCA_964519825.1 uncultured Pirellulaceae bacterium
AAAAACAAGACCGCCGCGGTGCGCAGCAGCATGAGCAGGAGATCGCGGATCTGCATAATCCGCCGGCGGCGCTGCATGGCTTCGCGCAGAAACTGCATCGCCGCCCACTCGACGACGCGAAAACGCCGCCGATTCAGCAAATGCAGTATGATCGGGCCCGCAGCGCAGACCGCTCCCGCCAACGCGAATTGCCAGGTTGCCAACGCGGGAAAGAAACTCATGCGGCCCTAATCTAAGGTGGATAACTCGCGGCACATGATCGAGGAAGTTATGGTGGGAGAAAGCTGTTGTAGTTCCGAAACGTGGCTGTGAAAAGCTCTGTCAGTCGTTTCCAGAATGACGAAATGCGATTTGACTGCTCAGGGGCGATGCGATATTTTCATGTCCCATCGCTGGGATTCTCCGACGGGCAAACCAACACAGCCACGGATGGTGGGCAATGGCAGGATGGCGCGCTGAATCAATCGCATTGCAAGACATCACGAAGTTTGACCGCGGGGATCGGCTCAACGTCTTGCTAGACGGAAACGACGGCAAACTTTTCTTGCCGGCCGAGCTGTGGGGCGACGGTGTGCGGGTCGAATGGGCGGACTCCTTGGCGCCCCAGCTGGCTCCCCGATTCGACCCGTTTCAAGGGTGCCTTCTACTCCCCGGATTACGCGCCCAATTGCCGAAAAACGCCGGGTATGTGGCGGCGGAGTACTCTGGGGCGAACACGTTCCGTCTGGTCGTGGAGGAGTTCGTTCGCCCCGCGGCGCCCGACGAGGCTACCGCTGCAGCGGAATCGGTCGCCGCTTGCGATCCGGACGACTGGTCACTTATCGCCGCAGCGACCCGGGACAACGGTCGTGTGAGCGATTGGCGACTTGGATTGCGTGCCGCTCGACTCGCGACGCACGCCGGCTTTGACGATCTTATGTGTTTGCCGCTCGTGCGCGACATGGAGTTGCTGGAACACCAGATTCGCACGGCCAAGACCGTACTGCGGCGATTTCGTGGTCGGGCGATGCTGTGCGACGAAGTCGGTTTGGGCAAAACGGTCGAAGCGGGACTGGTCCTTTCGGAACTGCACATGCGCGGGCTCGCACGGTCGGTGCTGATCTTGGTGCCGCCGTCGCTGATCGAGCAATGGCAAGGCGAGATGCGCGGCAAGTTTTCGCTCGACTTCACGTCGCACGACAACCCGGCGTTTAAAGCGTTGGGAGATGAAGCCTGGTCGACCTGCGACCGCGTCATCGCGTCGATTCACACGGCGAAACGCGAACCGCATCGGTCAGCAATTCTGGCCCGCCGCTGGGATTTGGTCATCGTCGACGAAGCGCACCATTTGCGCAATCGTGAAACGCAACTATGGAAGTTCGCCAGCCAGTTGCAAAAACAATACATCCTGCTGCTCACCGCGACGCCCGTACAGAACAATCTCGATGAACTGTTCAACCTCGTCACGCTGCTGGAACCGGGTCTGCTCAGCACCTCCCGGCAGTTCCAAAAGCGATTCGTCGACCGCAAGGACAAGCTCACCCCACGCAACATCGACGAACTGCACGGTCTGCTGGCTGAGGTCATGGTCCGCAATCGCCGCAGCACGGTTGGCCTGCAATTCACTCGGCGCTGGGCGAAGACCGAATCGGTGGTCCTCTCGCCGGACGAGCAACGACTCTACGACGACGTCACGAATCTCGTTCGCGACTGCCTGCGCCGCGTGGAACCCTCCGCCCCGGGCGAGACGCCGAAGGACGGGCCGTCCGGGCTGAACCGCATGGTGCTGATCATGTTGCAAATGGCGCTCGGCAGTTCCGCGGCGGCGGCTGCAGCGATGCTCAGCGGCTTGGCCGAGCAATCGCGATTGGGGGTGGCAACGAGGACGCGGCTGCGCGAATTGGCCGACGCCGCGGCGCGCATCGAGGCCGGAGCGAAGTTCGACCACCTCTTGCGCCTGGCGCGCGAGTTCGGTGACGGACGCGAGAAGCTGGTTATCTTCACGCAGTTCCGCGCGACGCAAGAGCGGCTCGCTCGGTACTTGGCCGACGCGGGCGAGGACGTCGCGGTCTTCCACGGCGGGCTCTCCC
>CAZFLF010001360.1:0-2066 GCA_964519825.1 uncultured Pirellulaceae bacterium
CCTACGATCACACCGGCGATTAACAACAGCACGCTTACCAGCGCGATCCCCGTGGCGGTCAAACCCGTCTGTACCGTCACCGTCGCGGTGGCATCCGGCTGGTTCACCACGGCGGATGGTGCAGCGGTGGCAGACACAGCCGTGGGCGAGGAAGTTGACCCGCTGGGAATCAGCACCAATTCCGCTTCGCCGGACCGCAAGCGATCCTGGCTGGCGATGGCGGTCAGCGAAATTCCTTCCTGCGAGAGCAGGGTATCCCAGTCGGCCGTCAGCAGCAGGTCGAAGCCGGGGTTGAGCTCCTTGACTTGGCACGAACAGGGCCCGACCAGGAACGTTGCCGAGTCGTTAATGTTCTCGGGAGTGATTCCCGCTCCGACCAGAGGAAAAAGTGCTCGACCGCGGCCGAACACCGGAAATACCAGCGGATCGGAACGGCCGGCTAGATCGGGTTCGCTATGCAGCAACATCTCGACAAGCATCTGCTCGGCCGCATCACCGCGCGGTATACGCAGCAGCGAAAATGCGACCCGCAGCGGCGTGCTCGCCAGCAATGCATCCTCGGGAGATTCCGATAATTCGGGCAGTTTCAGCTCCTGCTCCAGTTTTTTCAATTCACCTTCAACGAGCGTAGCGGCGGGATCGTCTTTTTCGGGCTGACCGCTCTCCAGAAAAAGCCAGACGGCAGTCTGGCCATCGACCAGTCGCTTCACAAGTTCCTTACGAACGGGCGAGTCACTTAGACGAGCGACCGCGTCGCCATCAGCGATTCCCTTCCAAACGGGCGTTTCGATGCGCAAATGCTCTGGGTACTGCACCACGAGCCACGGCAATTGTGGATTACTTTGTGATGCCAAGAATTCCCGATCCTTGCCATCCTCCAATCCATTCACATCCAGTGTTCGGACGATGAGGTTCGCCGCCGACTTTTCCTGCTGCACTTCCAGCGGACTGATCAGAGTCCGGTCGGCGTCGCCGAGCGGGCCACGATGAAAGAGGACCACACGGTACGGGTCGGGACGCCATCGCTCCAGTGCGAAGCGAAAGACCGGCACGTTGCAGGCGTGCGCGACAGCGCTACAACCAACCAGTATGCCGATGGCGATCGTGAACCGTCGCAGTGCGAGAGAGTGACGTCCGATTACGACAGAGCGTTGTGTTTTCACGATTTACTAACCTTCCGCCTGGAGTTCGACGCCGCACAGCACGGCGGCTGGCACTTTTGCCCGGGGATCGGGCGCAAATTCAATCACGAGATCTTCTGTGACGTCGACGCCGGAGAACTCCTTAATCAGCGCACGATTTCTCCCGCCAGCTTCCTGTACCACGTCGAGCGACGCAATCGCTTGCTGGCCTTGGATCTTAACTTGAAAGACCCGTTCTCCGATTCCGACATCGTCTGGTTCAACAAAGTGCAGACGCAGGGTATATCGACGAGCCTCGTTGCCGGTGTTTGCTAACTTAATCTTCAACGAGGTTAATCCCTTCGCGCCGGAAGCAGCCACCCAGTTTATTCCCGGACCACCAATCGTCGAACTATGCCGGCGGAACCAGACGGGCTCTCGCGGCTCGATGGTGACCGAAACCGTCGGTGAGGCACCGCCGACGCTCGGATACTCCAACCACAACGTGCCATCGTCGGCCTTGCGGTCGCCGGGTGCGGCCAAGTTGATGCCAACGCGGCGCACGGGCTGCTTTGGTGTTTGAGCGCCGAATGAAGTCCAGGTCTCTACTTCCGGCATGTGGACCAGCGCCAGCGAAGTCTGGTTTTGATAGCTACAGGTGCAAGTGCGTGTGTAGTCTGGGGCATTGAGCAATCCGCCGGCCACGATCAGGTTGTTGCTGCAGCTGGACCGGAATCCGCCGAAGTTACCCGTCCCTCCGTCGTTACAAAAATCGAAATACCCCGCTGCCCCGGAGCGGAAGGTAAGCAGGTGCTCGGATGCCAGGGGTGTATTACAGCCGTAATTGCGCGACCAGGTCCACTCAACCGGCTCGCCGCTGAGCGGATGCTCGCGCATGCGCGGGGCGCCTGACAGCAGATCGCAGGCATTGCCGGCCATGAGGAT
>CAZFLF010001361.1:0-2055 GCA_964519825.1 uncultured Pirellulaceae bacterium
CGGGTCACAAATCGACAGTAGCAATACAAGACTTAATAAACGACCCAATTTCGCCGCAAAAACGACTCCCGACCCCGACCAAACGCCTCACGCCCGGGATCACTCACCGGGAGTGACAGCGAAATGCAGAACGGCGACGCGGCGGTTCTTGTCCGTCCATTCCCGATGGAGAGCAAGTCCCGCGGCGGCCGCAATTGCGGCGAATTCGTCCACCGTGTATTTGTGCGAATACTCGGTGCAAATCGTTTCATCCTGGACAAACTCGATCGTTTCTCCGCCGATCGTGACTGCCTGGTCCTGCCGGCTGACCAAGTGCATTTCCACGCGACCCAACTCAACATCGTAACGAGCTTGGTGGAAAAACTGACCTGCATCAAAGTCCGCATCCAGTTCACGGTTGATCCGGCGTAACAGATTGAGATTGAATTCCGCCGTGACCCCGAGGCGATCGTTGTAGGCGGCATCGATCGTCGCCGCTTCTTTCTTCAAGTCGATTCCAATCAACAAGCCGCCCCCCGTGCCGCAGAGGGCGGTGATGCGCCGCAGCAATTCGGCGGCCCGACTCGGCAGAAAGTTGCCAATCGTCGATCCAGGAAAGTAAACCGCGGCGTGGGTCGCAGGGCGAGTCGATCGGGGCAACGCGAAGTCCAGCGTAAAATCGGCGCACACAGGCAGAATCTCAAGTCGGGGATAGTCGCGAGCCAGTTCCCGCGCAGTTTGCTGCAGGTGTTCACCCGAGATGTCTACCGGAACGTACGCCACTGCTTCCGACAGTCCGTCTAACAAATAGCGAGTCTTGACGCTGCTGCCGCTGCCGTATTCGACCAGCATCGCGCCGGGGCCGATCTGCTCGCCCATTTCGGGCGCGAACTGATCCATGATGGCCAACTCGGAGCGAGTCAAATAATACTCATTTAATTGGCATATGCGATCGAACAGTTCCGAGCCACGTCGATCGTAGAAGTATTTGCATGGCAATCGCTTGGGCACTGCGCGCAATCCGACGAGGACGTCGTTAAGGAAAATGCGTTGCCCTCGCGGTAACTGACGTCGAATCACTGCCGATGACTTCATTTTTCTCATTAGATTTCCTTCAAACACTCGGTAGTGGAGGACGTGTTAACATGTTTCTTCTCATGCGCCGCAGGCGGCTACGTCATGAAGCGAGGAATTCCCTGTTCAGAAATTATTCGATATCTCTGACAAAATCCACGTACGGTACGCAGTCTGGTCAATCCAATTCTCGTGTGAGATAAACAAATGATGAATCACCCCGGTCGCTCACTTCCGAAACAGATCCTCCTTTTTGTCACCGTCCTGCTGGTGGCTCGGTCAGCGACGCTGTACACCGTTGCTGCAGCGGAACCAACCAAGCCAAACATCTTGCTGATCTGTGTGGACGATCTCAAGCCGCTGCTGGGGTGTTACGGCGACTCGGTCGTGAAGTCGCCGAACATCGATCGGCTGGCCGCGCGGGGCGTGCGCTTTGATCGAGCCTATTGCAATCAGGCAGTCTGCTCGCCGTCGCGGAACGCGCTGCTCACGGGGCTCAGGCCACAGACACTCGGCATCTACGACCTGTCGACGAACTTTCGCCAGTCGTTGCCCGATGCGGTGACATTGCCGCAGTACTTCAAGCAGCACGGTTATCGCACTGAGGCATTGGGCAAAATCTTTCACGTCGGTCACGGCAATCACGAAGACGCGGCGTCCTGGAGCGTGCCGCATTTCCAGGCGAAGAGCATCGGCTACGCACGGAAGGAAAACCAGGCCGAGCCAACTCGCGAAGGAGCGTTGTTCGACAACAAGAATCCAGCCAATCTTCCCAGGGGAGCGGCGTATGAGTCCGCGGATGTAGAGGACTCGGCGTACGGCGACGGCAAAATCGCGGATGAAGCGGTGCGACGGTTGCTCGCGGCCGGGGAGAAACCAGGCGAGCCGTTTTTCCTGGCGGTCGGATTTGTCAAGCCGCACCTCCCGTTCTGCGCGCCACAGAAGTATTGGGAACTCTACGACCGCGCCGCGTTCAAACTCGCCGAGCCACGCGATCCACCC
>CAZFLF010001362.1:0-2041 GCA_964519825.1 uncultured Pirellulaceae bacterium
CAGCCGCAGGCCGAGATCGAGAGGTACTTGGAAGCCAGGATTCCACGGCTGCCTCCAGTCGCCAACCGCGAAGAGTGGGAGCGCATAGCTCAACAAATTCGCGAGGAAATGCTGGCAAAAGTCATTTATCGGGGCCGCGGGACCGAATGGCGCGATGCAACACTAAACATTGACTGGCAAGAGGTCATTCATGGCGGCGACGGATATCGCATCAAGAAGCTGCGTTACGAAGCCCTGCCGGGGCTGTGGATTCCCGCGCTGCTGTACGAGCCGCTGGAGTTCGCCGGTCCCATGGCCGTGTCGCTAAACATTAATGGCCACGATCCCAAGGGAAAGGCGGCCGTGTATAAGCAGATTCGCTGTATCAACCAAGCCAAACGCGGCATGCTTGCGCTAAATGTCGAGTGGTTGGGAATGGGACAACTAAGTGGCAAGGACTACAGTCACACCCGGATGAACCAACTTGATCTGTGTGGCACCTGCGGCATGGCACCCTTCTATTTGGCGATGAAGCGGGGCCTCGATGTCCTACTTGCTCATCCGCATGCTGATCCCAGCCGCGTGGCGGTCGCCGGATTGTCAGGTGGAGGTTGGCAAACAATTTTCATTAGTGCACTCGATACTCGCGTGACATTAGCGAATCCGGTAGCTGGTTATTCGAGCTTTCTGACGCGGATTCACCATCACTCGGATCTTGGTGACTCGGAGCAGACGCCCAACGACATGGCCACGGTGGGGGACTACTCGCACCTGACTGCGCTACTTGCCCCGCGAGCAACGCTGCTGACCTACAACGTGAAAGACGATTGCTGCTTCGCGTCGGGGCACGCGCTGCCACCGTTGCTGGAAGCGGCGACGCCGATCTTCAAGCTTTTTGGCCAGGAGTCGCGTCTTCGGTCGCACGTCAACCACGATCCGGGCACGCATAATTTCGAGCGAGACAACCGAGAAGCTTTCTACGGCATGCTTGTCGATCATTTTTTCGCGGGTCAAGCCGGAATCTCGGCGACCGAGATCGATTCCCAGACGGAGGTCAAGTCCGCCGAGCAATTGCAAGTTTCGCTGCCACCACACAACGCGGATTTCAACTCACTTGCGAAGCAACTTGCTGAATCGTTGCCGCGCGATGCGGCGCTGCCGACAAATGTCACCGAAATCGCCGGTTGGCAGCAACGGAAACGCGAGTTGTTGCGGGAAACGATCCGTGCCCAGGACTATCCGGTTGTCGCCGAGAAAGTCCACGAAGAAACAAAGTCCGGCGTCACCGCGATAGTGTTTCGGTTGCGGCTTGGCGATATCTGGACGGTGCCAGCCGTCGAGATCTCGCCCGAACATCCGGTTGGAACAACCATTGTTATGGCGGACGATGGACGTGCGGGCCTGAACGCCCCGACGTTGGAACTGTTGAAATCAGGTCGGCGAGTCGTCGCCGTCGATCCGTTTTACATTGGCGAGTCAAAACTGAAAAATCGGCCCTACTTGTGGGCATTGCTCGTGCAAACGGTCGGTGATCGACCAGCAGGGCTGCAAGCGAGCCAGCTGACCGCAATCGCACGTTGGCTCAAACAGCGGCGGCCGGACGAACCGATCGAGTTAGATGCACGCGGACCACGGTTAGCGATCTCAGCCCTGTGTGCCGCAGCGCTTGAGCCGCAGGCAATTGACTCCGTGAGGCTGCAGGGTTCGCTGTCGTCGCTCCAGGACGTCGTTACAGAAAACTACGGATTTGATTCGTACCCGGAGTTGTTTGCTTTCGGGCTGTTGGAGCGGTTCGACGTGCAATCGATTGCTGCTCTCAGTACGCCGCGTGAAGTCCGATTTGTGTCGGCGACGGAACGTCATCGCGCGGACTTGGCCGGCCTGTCGGCATGGTACAAACTGTGTGGCAAAGAGTTTGACCCGACGAAGTGAGCGGTTTTTTTTGTACGATGGCCTTCTAAGGCCGTCGCGGGTCGGCTTGACGTGATTAGCGACGGCCTTAGAAGGCCATCGTACGATCCGCCGTCTACCGTTTCTCTTTCGAATCGTCAGGTTTCTTTTC
>CAZFLF010001363.1:0-2040 GCA_964519825.1 uncultured Pirellulaceae bacterium
GGTGGTCGGCCAGCGGGTGCGGATGCGCCGCACCAGACGCCGGACATGGCCGCGGATCTCCCGGCCCGCCGGTGTTTTGCCCGGACGCAGGATCATGGCCACCGGGCGTCCCGTCGCGGTGTCGTAGATATGGATCGGCAGGAAGCAGCGCTCGTCGTAGTGAGCATTGAACAGCGACAGCTGCTGGTGGCCGTGGACCACGTCGAGCGTGTCGTCGATATCGAGCGTTACGCTTTCGGGCGGCACCTGGTAGCTTTGCAGCCAGAGATCGACCAGGACGTTGCCGAGCCGGATGACGGTCCTGAGGTCTGGCAGGTTCTCGGCCCGCGACAGCGTCGGCTGCGAGCACAGGTCCAGCCCGGTGTCGGGCAGCCGCCCGCAGGCGAGCTTGAAGGCCGGATCGGTGCGCAGCCGATCAAGATCATTGGCGTCTTCATAGCCACAGGCGATCGCGAAAATCCGCGCCCGCAGAATGTCGGCCATGCCATGCGTGACCCGGTTCGGATCACGCGGATCGCGGATCGCCGCCGCAAGCCTTTCGGCCAGCTGCAGGCGCCGCTCGGCCGCGGCCAGCAGCATGACGCCGCCATCCGAGCTGATCCGTCCGCCGTCGAACGCAGCTGTGATCTTCCTGCTTGCAACGGCTGGAAATGAAAACGGCAGCAACGTATCGTCGGTCATGGCGGGTGTGGCTCGCTCGATGCGGTCGGCAGGGTTGGCTTCGACAACCGAATCCTACGCCACATCAATCGCTTTAGGCTACATCCGCCAGCCCCTCAGACAGGCCGTCATGAATAAGATGGGCTAGACGGTCGGCCACATTACCGCGATAAATCGGCACGCATTTTCCAAGTCGGTCATTCGGCGCGCATTCGAGTCGGGAGCTTGAAATAGATCGCCGTGCTGAACATCAATTGCCATGCACAGTCGATTAGCGACCTGGCGGTCGCTGTGGATGTTTTGCTCAACGTGCATTCTCGCCATCGTTGCAACATACAGACCAATATCTCGCCTTCGCGTGCGCGCCGGGTCGGTGTCGGCGTCGTCCTGGGTCAGCCGCAAGACCGCAGCACCAATCTGGTCTTGCCCACGTGCGGACCCATGGACCAGCAAATCGGCGCGAACCGATATCTCCACGTCCGCCAGTACCAGCTTCGCTTGGGTCGCCGGTGCGAGGTGAAAGTCAAAGGGCGCAAGCCGGTTCGCCATTCCTTGGACGCCGCGCAGAACCTCGATCGAGTTCTGGGCGTCATCCTGACGAAGGACCGAAACGCTCGGGTCGGCAGCACGCTGCGCGAACATTTCCCCGGCCGTGGTGAGATGGCTAAGCCTACGATTCGCGTCCGACAGGTAAGAGCAAACCGCCCCCCGAACATCTCGGTAACGAATTATTGGCGGTGTTTGGGGATTCTTGGCACGCCGGATAATACCGATGCGCGCTGTGTCCGAGGAAAGCATGTACAGCGCAAGATCATTGACCGAAATACGCGGGGAAGCCCGCGAAGTTACCGGAGGACGAGGCATTGGATGAAATCCTAGCGAGCGCCAATATCGGGAACGGAAGGAGTATCCACGTTGCCACGCTTTCGCGTCAAACGATTATTCAGTCCGGCGCTGATCACTTGGGGTTTAATGGGTATTTCGTTTTCGAGGCCGACGACACGCCGACCTCGAAAGGAATCATGGTGTTGGGGAAGGCGTGTTCAATTGAGGCCGCCTTCCGCCTGATCGACATTTGGACTACGCGCTAGCCCGATCTAGCGGAACCTCCCAGGTCGGTCTTCCACTTGGTCGCCCAAGACCATCATCTTCCTCCGACCGCGCGAGATCAATAAGCACCTGACAACCCATGGACACACCAGTTCGCGCGGGAGCTTCTGACGTTCCAAGGTAACCGGCACTACTAGATGCCCGGTTTGTGTTCGAGTAGCCGGGCAAAAAAGGAAACCGTCTCGATTTTCGCGAAGCGGTTTCTGTCTGCAGGATGGTTCGTGGGAGCGCCTACCACTTCTGTGAGTCGTACCAGCTGTCGATATCCTT
>CAZFLF010001364.1:0-2038 GCA_964519825.1 uncultured Pirellulaceae bacterium
AGCGGCAGCAAACGTTCGCGCCCCATGCGGTAGACGAGAGCCGTGATGAGCACCCCCGCGCCGACGGCCGTAGGCCAGCCAGTCCACAGGCCGCCCAGGCCCAGCCCCCATGCGACGGCCAGTCGCAGCGTTACCATCGTCAGCAGACCGGCAGCCACACCGATCAGCAGCGATCGCCGCCGCGACCAGACCACCGGTTTCAACAGGTAATAGCTCAACACCGGCACGACCGTGATAGCGAGGATCACTGAGGCCGCGATCGCGAACGTCTTCGTGTAGGCCAGCGGCTGAAACATTTTCCCTTCGGGCCCAGTCAGGGCGAACACGGGGATGAAGGAAATGATCGTGTTGCTCACCGCACTCAAGATTGCTCCGCCGACTTCGCAAGCGGCTTCATAGACGACTTCGGCGTAGGGACGTTCAGGTTCGGCGGCCAGACGGCGGTAGATGTTTTCCGTCATAATGATGCCCATGTCGCTGACATCACCAATGGCAATGGCGATGCCCGCCAGCGACATGATGTTGCTGTCCACGCCGAACCAATACATGGCAGTGAAGCTCATCGCCAACGCCAAGGGGAGCGTAGGCAGTACGGCCAGCGAACTCCGCAAGTGCAGCAGAAATAGGATGACGATCAGGCCGACGACGATGGACTCTTCGATCAAGTTGTCTTTCAGCGTGGCCATCGACTCGTGAATGATGTCGGTGCGGTCGTAATACGGAACCATCTTGACCGGTGCGACCTTGCCGGAGGCCAAGAGGACTTGGAGGCCCGGCTCAATCTCTGCGATACGCGCCTTGAGGCGTTGGATGACCTCGCGTGGGTTCTCGCCATAACGCATCAACACGACCGCCCCAACGGCTGCACGGCCGGCTTTGTCGAGCGCGCCGCGGCGGAACTCCGGGCCAAGTTGCACGGTGGCGATGTTCTTTACGAAAATCGGCGTGCCCGCTTCCTGGCGGATGACGATGTTCTCGATGTCCGCGACGCTCTTCACGAAGCCTTTGCCGCGAATGAAGAACTCGAAGCGATTGTTCTCGACGACCTGTGCCCCGACATCGACGTTGCTGCGACGCACCGCTTCGTAGACCTCGGGCAGCGTCACGCGATGGGCACGCAGTTTCTCGGGCACGACGTCGATCTGGTACTGCTTCACATAGCCGCCGAGCGTCGCAACCTCCGTGACGCCTTCGACCGCTTGAAGCTGATACCGGATGTACCAGTCTTGGAGCGACCGCAGTTGCTGAAGGTCGGCTCCATCTGCTTCGAGCGTGTAGTAGAAGATTTGCCCGAGTGCCGTCGCGTCCGGACCCAGCGTGGGCACGACCCCTTGCGGCAACTTCGACAGGGCCACATTCATGCGTTCGAGCACACGCGACCGAGCCCAGTAATAATCCACTTTATCCTTGAAGATGATGTAGACCATCGAGAATCCGAAGCCGGAGAACGAGCGAATCGACTGCACGCCCGGCGTGCCCGATAAGCTGACGGTCAGCGGATACGTGACTTGATCCTCGACATCCTGCGGCGACCGCCCTGGCCAATCGGCGATGACGATGACCTGCTTCTCGCCGATGTCCGGAATGGCGTCGATCGTGGCATGCGTCAGGGAGTAATAGCCGGTTCCCAGAATGACCAACGTCGCCAGCATCACCAGCAGCCGGTTATTCAAACACCAACGGATGATGAAGTTCGTCATATTCACTTCGTGATGCGATTAGTGTTTGTGGTCGGCGGGCATCGTGGTGGCTGGTGGTGGCGGCGGACCACCGCTGCCGGATTCAGCGGATGGTCCACCATGCCCGGCGTGCCCCGACATGCTCGCCGCCTGCCCGGCCGGATAGAGCAGGCTGGGCATACCTTCGATTTGCCGCTGGCTGTCAAGCAAGAAGCCACTTTGGACGACGACTTTGTCCCCATCATTGAGGCCGTCGAGCACGAGGTAGTAGTCGCGACGTCGCCCCGAATCCTCAGTGGCTTGAGCGCGCGAACCGAGCTTCAGTTCGACCAATTCATAAGTCCCGTCCTTCGTCAGCC
>CAZFLF010001365.1:0-2036 GCA_964519825.1 uncultured Pirellulaceae bacterium
CGATTCTGCGGCGTCCCGATATCTTGATTTTGGACGAAGCGACTAGCCAAATCGACATTGAAAGTGAACAGCAGATTCACCAGGCCCTCGAGGAGTTCGTCACCGGTCGCACAGCAATCATGATCACGCATCGCTTGTCGACGCTGTCGCTCGCGGATCGGATTATCGTCATGGACTCTGGGTTGGTGGTTGACATCGGCACCCACCGGGAATTGCTCGGGCGTTGCGCGGTGTATCAAAGATTGCATGAAGTGGGCCCCGGACAATCGCTAATTTCGGAAACAGAACCAGCCGCACCACAGGCTCCCGAAAACCTCGCACAGCCGACGCCAGCTCCGGAACCACCAGCTCCTGAATCGCCGACGCAACTACGGCAGAGTGCCTGAGCTGATATTCCGCCAACAAAAAAGCCCTCCGCGGATGGGGCAGGTCTCCGCGAAGGGGGTCGAGTCCCTGGAAATGACTCCAAGTCTCTTGGGGGGGATTTATAGCAAATCCTTCCGCGGATGCAACAGCGATCGGGGATGCTTTCTTCATCCGAGGCGCTGCCGTCGCTACAATGGCCGCGCCCTCGGAATGCTGAGGCCCTACCTTGGAGTCGCCGCGCAACCCACCTCTTGGTTCCCCATCCATGTCCCTCAATCTCGTCGAGACCCTCTGTGATCTGGTTCGCCTTCCCAGTGTAAATCCGATGGGACGCCAGGTCTCCGGACCGGAATACTTCGAGTACCGCGTCACGGAGTATTTGGAGCAACTTTTCCAGAAGCTGGGACTGCCGTTCGAGACACAGACTCTGCAGCCCAAAAGAACGAATATCTTCGCCCGATTAGCAGGGCATCGCGATCCGCTGCACGGCGGCGAGTTGATCGTCTTCGAGGCGCACCAGGACACGGTTCCTGTTGACGGTATGACGATCCCCCCGTGGACGCCGGAGATCCGCAATGGGCGAGTTTATGGCCGTGGGGCCTGCGATATCAAAGGCGGAATGTCCTGTATGCTCACCGCGGTATCGCGCCTGGCGGAGCGAAGACCAGCCGAGATGCCCACCATCATCATGGCTTGCTCCGTGAACGAGGAACATGGGTTCAGCGGCGCGAAGGAGATGGGACAACTGTGGGCCAGTGGAGAGTCGAAGTTAGTGCCGCGCGTGCCGGACGCGGTCATCGTGGCGGAACCGACGGATCTCAATGTTGTCGTGGCCCACAAAGGAGTCGCAAGATGGAGCGTTCACACTCGCGGACGTGCGGCGCACAGTTCCAAACCGGAGTTGGGTGTCAATGCAATCTACGGGATGGCAAAAGTGCTCAATGCGCTGGAGGAATACGCTCGCGACATAGCGCCCAGCCGCGGTGAGCATCCGCTCGTGGGACGACCATCGTTGAGTGTTGGCGTCATTTCTGGCGGTTTGAGCGTGAATACCGTCGCCGATCATTGCTCGATTCAAATCGACCGGCGCGTGTTGCCGGGCGAAGACAACGTGGCAGCACAGCAGCATGTGATTGACTTCGTCCGCGAGCGCGTGGCGAGTGATGTTGACCTGGAGCATGAACCGTTATTTCTGGCGTCGCCTGGCCTTTCCGATACGAGGAATTCCCTGTTGTCCGCGCGGCTCAGCGCCTCGATTCGACGACAGGGCGGGCCGGGAGAGTGTATTGGCGTGTCGTTTGGCACTGATGCGCCCGCCTTCGATCGCATTCACGCTCCGACCGTGGTGTTTGGCCCCGGCTCGATTGCCCAGGCCCACACGTGCGACGAATGGATCGCCATCGAACAGTTGGAAAGAGCCACGAATATTCTGACTGACTTTGGTTCCGGCCAACTGTGACGGAAATCAGTCGGATCGGTCGGATCGGATTTGAATGTGCAAGAAACAAAAAACCCGTCCAAGCCGGCTTCCGCTTGAACGGGTTTACTTGTGTCAACTGGTAGTTTGCTGACCTATTCATTACTGAACAGGTTCAGCGGATCTCTCGCCGCATGAGTACTATGTCCACATTGTGCTGACAAATGTCGCCATTCGTCAGCAAATCATCCTT
>CAZFLF010001366.1:0-2030 GCA_964519825.1 uncultured Pirellulaceae bacterium
CGCTGCATTTGATAGAACAGCTCACGCATCGGCCGGCTGACCCCGACCAGCGCGCCGAAGGCATGTTTTTGATCGAGCTCCGCCTGCAGAGTATCAAGCCGCCGTTCCAACTTGACACGCCGCAGCGCTCGGCGCGCGATAGCCCGCAGTTGCTCGACCTCATAAGGCTTGTTGATGTAATCCGTCGCACCCGCCTGAATACACGCGACGGCGGACGGGACACTGTCGTCAGCCGTCAAGACAATGACTTCGGTCGTACGAGCCAGATCGCCGATCTCGCGCAACACTTCTTGGCCACTCAGAATCGGCATTGCCAAATCGAGAAACACCAAATCGATATCCCCCTGTCGGATCCTTTCGACGGCGGCGCGACCATCTTCGGCTTCGGCTATCTCGTAGTCGTTGCCAGCCAACGCCCGCTGCAAAGCAAATCTCGCAGGACGCTCGTCGTCGGCAATTAAGATCCGAAGTTTCATGGGCTCACTGCACCGTTATACACTGTCCAAATACCGGCAACTTCACGGTGAAGCACGTTCCCTCGCTTGGTTCGCTGTCACACGAGATCTGACCGCCGAGTTGCTCGACGTGCCGGCGAACGATGAATAACCCAAGTCCCGTGCCGCATGGCTTGTCCGTAACAAACGGAGCGAAGATCCGTTCGCGAAACTCGGTCGTAATACCTGGTCCGTCATCGTGAACCCTTGTCACGACAAAGTGTTCACGCTGACAGACCGACACGCGAACATGACCCCCGCGCTGCACGGCTTCGATTGCGTTCAGCAAAAGATTGAAGATGATCTCGCGCAGTGTATTCTCATCTGCCGCCACGTCAGGCAGTTGGATTGCGTAGTCGGTTTCGATGCTCACCTCTTTGCCATGTGCCAAGCTGGCGAGAACCTGAACCGCGGTGTCGACCACGTGCTGAATTGACGCAGAACCCCGGCCCGACTCCACCGGACGAGCGAATTTGAGAAACTGTCCAGTGGTGCCTGCCAGCCGTTCGACTTCGCCCAGAATCAGTCGCACGTCTTCCGCATGCGGATGCTCGTCGCCGAACTGTTCGCCCATCACGGTGGCAATGGTCTTGATCGACGACAGCGGATTCTTGATCTCATGGGCCAGGCAGCTGGTCAGCAGGCCGAGTGCACTGAGTTTTTCATTTTGTGCCACCAGCCGCTCCGCTTGCATCCGCTGCGCCTGCAGGTAATGGCTATGCAACGTTGCACCCAGTAATTCGACAAGCAGCAGCACCGCGTTCATTTCTTCCTCGCCGTATTCGCGCGAGCGACTGCGCGGGCCGAGGACCAATAAACCAGAAAAGCCTGCCTGATCAAGTCGCACGGCGAACGAGGCATGCATTCTTCGCAGCAAGTCCATTTGAATCAGCCCCGAAGCACCACGACCATCCGCGGCAACGAACGAATGCGACTTCAGCGCGCCGTGTAGTGCCTGAGCTTGCTCCTCCGAAATGCTGAAGATGTCTCCGGAGCGAACAAGAATCTCACCGGTTGGCGCCCAGATCCAGGCTGCGGCGAGTTTGATCTCGAACAACTCGCGCAAGACAGTCACAAACCAATCCACCATCTCCTGCGGATGGTCGCTCAGATGGCCCCATGTTTCCACGGCCAATCGCCTCGTTCGCGCTCGTAGGTCCGTCACGTTGCGTCCGAACAGATAACGCAACGACTCGGCCACTCGGCTACGAATGGGTTGATACAGCAACAGCAACATAAACACGCCAACGCCTTCGAGAATTCCGAAGTCGACGCGGAATCGGTCGCCGAGCCGTGCGGTCGTCGATTGGATGACAAGGCGATGGAACAGGAGAGCCGCGGCCAGAATTGCACCATAGACGAACGTGCGTTCCAAAAACAGTTGCATGAATCGATAGCGAATTACGAAGTAAATAAACAACAGCGTCGGCCCGAGTGGAGCCAGAATGACCGTTAGTAGGAGCGGCGATCCGGCTTCCAACGGCGTCGGTTCAGCCACCCAAAACGTGTAAATCAGCAATCCGGTAAGTGCGGCTA
>CAZFLF010001367.1:0-2025 GCA_964519825.1 uncultured Pirellulaceae bacterium
GCACTCGATGCTCGCGTGGCGCGAGGGATAGTAGCTCGATCCGAAGAATTCTCCAAGCCTCCCCTGACCGTAGAATGTTGGGCAAAAGTGTATTCGAAAGCAAACTTTCAGATCCTGGTGGCAAATGAACGTAAGTCGACATTCGAACACTGGGAAATGTTTAGCTTCGCCGGCACCGGACATTTCACGGTTTATTTGTCCGGAATGCGGCCTGACCACGTACGTTCGAATGTCAATATAGCTGACGGCCAGTGGCATTATCTGGCAATGATCTACGAGCCGCGGCGCGTGCGGCTGTTCGTCGATGGCCAGCAGGTCGCGGATCAGCCGGTTAGGGAAGAGTCTGGTTCTTGGCTGTCAATTGACGCGGATCTAGCAATCGGATCGCTGGTCGAGCGATCGCTGGGTTGCGACGGGTTGATCGATGAGGTTCGCATCTCGCGCGGGATACGAGACGTCAGCCGACTTCCGGAATCTCCGCTAAGCGCCGACACCGACCTGCTCGGCCTGTGGCGATTCGATTCGGTTTCCGATAAGCAACAATGTCCCGACGAATCACCGCGCAAGTCGGCGGCGCAAATCGAGTTTGTAAAAAAAAAGTAGCTAATGCCACGGCAACGTCGAGCAACCGCATCACGGGACATTGGGGCGAAGATGCGGTGGGCTTCCGCTGGACCGAGCAGGACTCGGTGGACAACCGTTTCCAGCAAATGGACACGGGCCAGTTTTTCACCGGAACAATCATCACTGCCGAATCTAGTTCCGGACCGCTCGCTCAAATAGCCAAGGGTCTGTGCATCCGCATCGGGGAGAAGAACGAGGCGGCGGTTTGTTACGACACCGAACTGCTCCGCATCAGTGACGGCTGGACGGGCCCTTTTTTGACCATCAATCCTGCACGGTACGGCATTATCGCGCCCCCCAAGATCGCGGGCGAAGTGCAATTCACCACGCCGGAGCTGCCGGGTTGGGCCAAAGAAGGCAGTTTCCAGGACACGCGATCATCCAAGTCCGAGCCGTACGGTCCACTCCCTCGAAATCATGCACGGTATGGCGGTTTATACCTGCACGGAAATCGCGTCGTGCTCCGTTACTCCGTGGGTGAGGCGGAGGTACTCGAGTCGCCTTGGTTCGAATTAGTCGATGGAGTGCCGATTTTCACGCGGACGTTGGAGGTCGGACCAAGCCGCGAACTCCTCGAGCTATTGATCGGTGATAGAGACAGCATTGGCGAGATTGTGGCGCAGAGTCCGGCGGTGACTCATCATCGCGTCCCGTACAACACAATTCAGATCGCGCCTCGCGACTCGGCCGTGACATTGACGATCGCGATTGCTTCCAATGCAAAAGTCGATGAGCGGCGTTTGTCGGAATTGACGAAGCGACTTTTGCCGTCGCCAACTCTACGACCGCTGACCGAGCCCGGACCGGCTCGCTGGACCGCCGAGATCACCACGCGTGGCGAAATCGGCAAGCCCGATCCAAAAAACGCTCCATTCGCGCTCGATACTCTGACCCTTCCTTTCGATAACCCGTATCGAGCATTGTTCTTTGTCAGTGGCCATGACTTTCTGAGCAAGGACGTGGCGGCAATCTGCACGTTGCATGGGGATGTGTGGTTGCTGTCGGGGATCGACGACCGGCTCGACCGCCTGCGCTGGAAGCGATTCGCGACCGGACTGTTCCAACCGCTTGGTTTGAAGATCGTGCGGGATACCGTCTACGTTGTTGGCCGCGACCAGATCACGCGGCTGCACGACCGCGACGGGAATGGCGAAGCGGATTGGTACGAGAACTTCAACAATGACGGGCAGGTCACCACGAACGGTCACGAATACGTCACCTGCTTGGAGACCGATAGCCGCGGCAACTTCTACTATTTGAAAGGGGATAGCGGCGGAAAAACTCAGCATGACGGTTGTCTGCTTGGCGTTTCTCGTGACGGCCGTCAATTGATGGTATTCGCCACGGGCTTTCGCAATGCCAACGGCATGGCGATTAGCCCGAACGATGAAATCACTGTGG
>CAZFLF010001368.1:0-2019 GCA_964519825.1 uncultured Pirellulaceae bacterium
CCATATGCCCCCCTTGATTCGCCGGGCCAAGACGGGCAAGTTGGAAACGCTTGGTGCCGACATCACCAGCCCGCCACTTGGGATCGAAAGCAACATCGAATTTCGCCAGGTCACGGTACAACTCGAACCCGGCGATTTGGTCGTGCTGTACACCGATGGTGTGAGCGAAGCACCGAATCGCCAAGGTGAGCGATACGGCTTCGAGAAGATTGACCGCATTCTCGAATCGTCGACGACGGCTCAATACTTCGTTGAGCAATTACTGGCGGATGTGCGCGCCTTCAGTCAGGGAATGCCGCAGGAAGATGACGTGTGTGTCGTCGCGTTTTTACGTCACGCCACGAAGGCCAAATAGTAAAAGATCCACCCAGTCACCGCAGTCAGGACCATCCAGGTCGTCGCCAGCCAGGCCCACCGCGCGTGTCGCCGGCTGTATTCGTTTGGACCGACCGGGCGCGGAAACTTGCGCAATGCTTGGACAATCACGAATGTCCATAACAACGGCGTCGGCACCGCGAATACCAAATGGATCCATAGGCTGTAGTCGACCCAGCCACTCGCAAAGTACGGTGATGGTTCGGCCAACGGTCGCCAATCCTTGGTGATGTAGTTCAAATCGATCTCAAAAGCCGTCACCGCGACAAGCAACACCACTGCCAGCGTGATCTGGATGCGTTTGTGCAGCTCATAGCGCCGTCGCTTGACCAATCGGATGCTGAAGGCCAGCACCGGCAGCACCGCGAACATCGCGACGAACACAAAATCCAACATGAACGTGGCGCGGGTGGGGAGGAATCCGTGCATGGTTTGGGCGATCAACAGCATGGTCGAAGCGATACCGGCGGCAGGGATAAGCGGCGATTCCTCAGCGGACCCGCAATGTAACTTGGGCATTCCAGCCCGACACAGTCTCACGATTACAGCGGACAGATTTGGACAAGCGAGGCGCGAGTAGTCTAGCCAAGCTCTGCCGACTACGGAACGCCGTCAAGACCACCGGTCGCTTCGAACAGCAGCAGAGCCTGCCGGATCTCCACGACGTCGTGCGCCCGGATCATTTGGATTCCCTGTCGGGCCAAGGACAAACAGACGCCGATCGAACCCGCCGTCCGATCGACCTCTGGCCGGCCGATGACCTTGGCAATGAAACCTTTGCGAGAAGGGCCGACCAACAACGGGCAACCCAAGCGGTGCAAGCGCTGGCAATGTGACAACAACGTCAGATTGTGCTGATGTGTCTTGCCGAACCCGATACCGGGATCCAGGCAGATGCGTTCAGCGGCGATCCCGGCCTTTGCCAACGCCAGACGACGCTGCCCAAGGTAATCCGAAATCTCAGCGACAACATCGGAATAGTTCGGATTGTCCTGCATGGTCTGCGGCGTGCCTTGCATGTGCATAGCGCAAACCGCGGCGCCGGTGTCCACGGCCACGCCGAGCATCGCCGGATCCCCCATGAAACCGGTGACGTCATTGATAATCTCAGCGCCGGCCGCCATGGCTTCCCGGGCGACGGTGGCTTTGGAAGTGTCGATCGAAATCGGAATGGAAGTCTGCTCGCAGAGCGCGGCCACGACGGGGATCACGCGCCGCAGCTCTTCGTCGGGATCGACCGGAGTGGAATACGGGCGAGTACTTTCGCCGCCAATGTCCAGCAAGTCGGCGCCATCGGCCGCGAGCCGCAACCCCTGCTCGACCGCCGCGCGTGGATCCAAAAACCGCCCGCCATCCGAAAAACTGTCAGGTGTGACGTTCACAATGCCCATCAGCCAG
This sequence comes from uncultured Pirellulaceae bacterium, assembly GCA_964519825.1. Classification (GTDB taxonomy): domain Bacteria; phylum Planctomycetota; class Planctomycetia; order Pirellulales; family Pirellulaceae; genus CAZFLF01. The sequence continues at coordinate 1,774 of CAZFLF010001368.1, forward strand.
GGAAGCCGCCCGAATTCGCATCGCCGAGTACGCAACTGCCAGGTTGTGGAGCGCTGCGGAAAGCTATCAGGCGCTGGATTCGACTGTGACTCGCTTTCCCGTATCATGCCGACACATTAGCATCCCAATCACTAATGACCAAATCCCAAGGGGAAATGACCAAATCCCAATGACCAATGACCAACCAAAACTCTGACCTCTGACCTCTGACCTCTGGTTCATGAATCCCTCTGTTCCATCGCCAGC
>CAZFLF010001369.1:0-2019 GCA_964519825.1 uncultured Pirellulaceae bacterium
TGATATTGTCCTGCGGCATGGACTCGGCCTTGGCGGCCGCAACGGCCGTACGCAGCCTCGGGTTCCCTTCAATGTCTCCGCCGCCGCTGCGTGCGGCAATCATGATTTCCTTGATCAGGCGCGTGAAGATCTTCCCGCGCTTGGCATCGGTTGCGGCTTTCTTGTGTTTAATCGTCGCCCACTTGGAATGACCTGACATTCTAGAACCTCTGCTGGAAGGAAATGAACTCTCGATCGTGCCCGCTAACGCCGAAGGGCCGGCCGTCGAGCGCGGCTCGCATCGCGTGGCAAGGCACTGGATCTAATAGCTCAGTATATCAGGAGGCCAGGGCGGGGGCGCGAAAAACGTGGAGCAGCGACAGCCCTGGATGTTGAAGGCGGGAGTACCAGCCTATTTGCGGCTGGGTTGCGAGCAGAGCGAACCTCTCGTGAGCGGCGGCTAGAAAACGGTGGCCGGCCTCGGCGCCTGCTTCGGTCGCGACGTAAAACGCTTGTTCGTCAAGGTCCTGATCGGCCTTCGGACGAACGACATAACTCGCACTCACCGCGTGCCGGTTATTTTCAGGCGATCATCAATCCGACGATGCTTCTCTTCCCAGTAACCGGGCCTGACAGCAATCGGATCGCCAGAGTTGAGTCCTTCGAGGGCGAGAGCTTCGAGCTCCTCCTCGGCCTGCTGCTCGATGCGGACGACGCGTTCAAGGTATGCTTCGACGGTGAGGCCTTCGGCCTCTGCAAGTTCACGGAGCTTGGCTTCAAGGTCGGGATTGATCGTAATACTCATTGCGTCGACACTCGGATTGTTGTACCTGAGGCCATTCTACGCTTGAGCAGAGGAACGGTAAGCGCCGCAGAGCCGGCCGGAGGCCCATCAGCGCGAACTTAAGCTCGGATTGCCGATCTATGTCAACGATGAACTGCTCCTGCTACCCACCGCGCGTCAGCCGTCCTCGAATCCGACTTGAGGACCATTTCGCAGTCTGTCGCCAACGATAAGGCGTGGCGAGCAGCGTCAACGGACTAACTTCCGAGTGATTCGAGAAGAACTATAAACGCTGCCTAGGGTCATTGGTAAACCCTGCGCGATTCAGGCGGTAGTTATCTGCGCGGGCACGAATTATGATTGCGGCGGTCCGCACTCGCGCAGACGATTCGCGACATTGGAGCAAGGAAAACTTCGGACTTCGACAGGCCGCCGGCCAACCCGATTTTTGACGTACTCCCGCCACGGCGCCTCAGCGCGACATCATCCAAGAGTTGCCGGTTCTCTCCAGGAGGACCATCGCAATTCGCCCGCCCCCAGCCGACCAACCCAATTTTTCAAACGCGGGGCGCTCATGAAAATGCCGGGCGGCGAAGGCCTGCCCCACTGGGCTGTGTGACTTGTCGTCGATCCGCTGCCCCCACAGGCAGGTATACCCATCCCTCTCAGACGTGAAATATAGCGTCTTGCCGTCCGGAGACCAGTTGGCCCGGTCTTCGGGCCCTTCTTCCGAGATTTTGATCCAAGCGCCCTCGGGAACCGGTTTAGGTCCATCGACAGGCGCGATGGCGATCCACGCACGATTTAGCTGGGTCCGAGCCGTGAAACTGATCCAGCGATTGTCGGGGGAGAAGCGACCGTAGAGCAAATTGTAAGAGGGGTGCTCCAATATTGGAGTCCGCTGATGGGAGGCAACGTCGACAACGTCGATCCGATAGGGATTGCCACCGACAACCAGTAGCGTTTTCTCATCGTGCGACCAGTCCGTAGCCCGAAGGCATCCTTCACACAATATTTCCGGTGAGCCGCCGCGAGTGGCCACGTACACAGATCTCTTGTCGTTCTCGTAGCTCGAAAATGCGATCTTGCTGCCAGATGCGCTGAGCTCGGCATACCGCTGCACGAACGGCGAGTTGGCCAGACGAGACTCGTTCCCTTTAGCCAGTTCGCGCAGCCAGATGTTCAGTCGGCCCGATTGCGCTGAAGCAAACGCGACGTAGCGTCCATCGCCCGAAAGTGATGGGTATTCGCGTCTG
>CAZFLF010001370.1:0-2019 GCA_964519825.1 uncultured Pirellulaceae bacterium
CGTCAAACCGCGCGTCATCGATCGTGAACGCATGGGTCTGTCCCGCATCCGGATCCGTTACCGACAACCGGCCGATTACTGCACCGCTCGCGTTTTCGTCCACACTCGCTGTAAGTAACTCGATGGCAGTCGGGGGCCGATTGGCTTCGCGCACCGTTATAGTCACGGATTGCTGATTGCTATGCACTCCCTGCTGGTCAGCAGCTCGAAAGACGACGACGTATTGTCCACCCTGCGTTTCAATCGGTGTCCAGCGAAACGAACCTGTACCGCTATCCAACGTCATGCCCGGCAAAAGTCCGGAAACTAGTTGGTAGTTCAGTCTGTCGGCGACCCCGGCGATTAAATCAGCGTCGGTTGCCGTGAGTTCGAGAACCAATGGCTCCAATTCGGTCACACTCGGCTCGCCGGGGTCTTCGAGCACGGGAGCTTCGTTCTTTTCCCGAATCGTAACGGTAATCGCCTGCTCGATACTCTTCAGGTTGTGGTTGTCTGTCGCTTGAAAGACCAGAGTGAAGACTCCGTCTTGGGATTCGCTCGGTAACCAGCTGAAGGCGCCTGCATTGCTGTTCAGAGACATTCCCTGTTGTTCAGTGCTCACTAGTATGAACAAGACGGAATCCGCAACACCCGCGAGGACGTCTCCATCCGATGCACCTAAAGAGAATGTCAGGAGTGTCTGTTCATCGGACGCGATGTCCTCCGGGACAGACAAGATCGGTATTTCGTTCACGTCGCGGACCGTGAGGGTCACCGTCCGAGCGGTGCTGGTTGCGTTTTGCGAATCGATTGCCTGGAAGGCAACCGCGAAAATCCCATCCTGCGTCTCACCTGGAGTCCAACGGAACTCACCCGTGGAACCGTTCAACGTCATACCGGGCAAACTGCCGCTGAGGATGACATACGCGAATGGATCAGCAACACCGGCAATGATGTCGCTATCCGTCGCCGACAACGTGAATTCCAACGACGTTTCTTCCGCGACCGTGCGATCGAGCAGGCTGGTCAGCGACGGAGCCAAATTGGCTTCATCCACGCGAAGCGCGACCGTCTGATCCGCGCTGATGGCACCATCCCTGTCCCGCACGCGGAACACCACGGAGTAAATGCCGTCTTGGGTTTCCGTTGTCAACCACTGGAATTCGCCAGTGCTGGCGGAAAGGCTCATTCCGGGTTGATTGCCCGACACCAGGACGTAGGTCAGGCTATCGCCGCTGTCCGGATCGGTACCGGCCAACGACAACCGAAATGGCGTTGCCTCGTCAAATCTTTGGTCTCCGGGAGCGGCCAGCGTTGGCGGCTCGTTCACGCCGCGGACTACGACTCCCAGATCCTGCGTCGATTTGCGCCCCCCGCTATCGACGGCCTCAAGCCGAATTTCGTAAACATTGTCCCCGTTCGAGTCCTCGGGAACGTCGAAATCGGGGGACTGCTTGAACGACAATTCAGCGGTTGCATTGTCTAGTCGGAATCGGCTGGCATCCACTCCACCAACAATTGCGAAGGTAACTACCTGCGCGGGAAGGTCGCCGTCAGTCGCCGCAATCTTAAGAATCGCTGTTGTGTTTTCATCAATGTCGGAAGTTGTTGGCGAAGTAAACAGCGGCGAGTGGTCATTGACTCCTGTGATCTGGATTTGGAGCGACTGCGTGTCGGTCAGCCCGGTCGAGTCTCGGACTTCAACATCGAATTCGTAAACGTTATTCGCCCCGAAATCGGCCGGCGACTCAAAATTGGGAGCGACGACAAACGAGATCTCTCCAGATTGGGAGTCGATCGAGAATCTGGCGCGATCCGCACCTCCCACCAACGAAAACCTCAAATCCTGCGGCGGCGGGTCGGAATCCGTTGCGGTCACGGTTCCGACCGTCACGGTATTCTCGGCGACAGTGAATTGGCTTTCGGAAGTTGCGGTCGGAGCCAGTTCAAGATCCGTGACATCGAATGGCCGGGAAACCGGTTCATAGCCGCCAGCGGTGGCACTAACGGTGACTGATTGCGCGCCGCCCAGTAACGTGT
>CAZFLF010001371.1:0-2018 GCA_964519825.1 uncultured Pirellulaceae bacterium
ATCGCCGGCAACAAAAGAGCAACCAACACGCCGATGATCGCTATTACGACTAATAGCTCAACGAGCGTAAAGCCCTTCAATGCTTGTTCGCTTCCGGCACGGTGATTTTTCACCATTTAGGGACACTCCTTTTCAGCGGCTAATTGACCATTAGTTCCGCCGGCGTGCTTGTGGTTTCGACGAGATCGCGGCCTTCGAATGACAACCGCCATGCCACTGCGGCGAATTCGCATGTAGTCAGGATGACACCAACGTTGGATTCGTACAATGTCCCAACCCCTAACTCTGCGCCAAAACAGCGAAATCAGACAGAATTGTGAGACATATTTGCGATTAATGAAAACCAGCTCAATGCTTTGCAGACGTGGGCTCTAATTCTGATGGAGAGTGGCACAGCAGGCATAGCGCCGCCCTAGGGTGGTGCCATGAGATGACGCCGAATACGCCCCCAAGCACAAGAAGCGAGTTATCCGACGGCGCGCTAAAAGGAGGGTGGATCTGAGTACCGATAACTCCTCTCTGCAAATATTCGCGATGCCAAAAGATTCAGGCAACGACTCAATCAATAACAATTTCGTTAGGACACATATTCTTCTCTACACAAGCGCGCCAAAACCAGACACGATAGTGTCGACATTTCGCACCTCTGCTCACGCAATCGTCAGACGGAAAAAGTTTGAGTTTGCGACTGGACTCGAAGTAGTGCGCAGATTCTTATAATTACTCGTATGCCAATGGCACGCAATTAATGTCGATAGGTTTGAACTTGGGGCGCGACAACTAGGAGTCCGATATGAAACGGCTTGTCACATTATGTTGCTTATTGAGCTCCTCGACGACTTTTGGTGAGGAGTTGGTAGTCAAACCCGTCAATCATTGGATAGTTGGCTTCGAGTGCAGCGCGCCCTCCATAGACGCGAAGTCATTGCGAATACGAACCACGATCGCCCAGCCGCAAGGGTTTACTCAGGTTATCGAAAGTTCACCCAACGTCGACGACGGGAAAGCTCGTTGGCAGATCGAGTACCCACTCGTTGATGAAGGCCGCTTCGACGTACAGCCGGGCAACTGGTCCGGATACTGGGACATGGGCATGTATGAATTCCGCGCGGAACTGCTGGCTGGTTCTCAGTTGATTCACACCGCGGAAGCGACGTTTGATCCAATGTCCGTTTGCCAGCGTGACTATTACGGCCCAATCTTTTCCACGTATCCGCAACAGTTTATAGAGTGCTCACCAGGGCGGCCTGCTTATATCGACACGGATCAAATGAGCTTCACGATCCGCACATTGCCCGAACGAGTTGCCGAGTGTACGGTTGTCGCCGACGTAACTGCTCGAAAAGATGAAAAGGTTCTGGCCGGCCCATGGACCATTGAGCTGTCCGGCGACTTGCACGAGCAGCACTTCAACTCTGCAAACTGGCCACGCGGCGAATATTGGATTCGAATCCGACTTCACAAAGACGGCAAACCTGTTGGGCCCTATCTCATTCGAAAGGTCTGGAAAGAAATACTTCCTCCACAAGAAGTCGCATCAACTTCGAGGCGCGTAGATCGGCAGCGCCAAGTTCTGGCGAGTTCCTTTGCGCTTGATGAGATTGGCGATGTGCAATTCGTCGTCGACCCGCTCCAGAAGCAGCCCGATGGCCCGTTGCTGGTGATGGATAAGCCATGGGAGACGGAACTCCTGTATTACAAGACTCTTCACCATGATTCGGAGAAAGGCGAGTACGTCTTGGAGTACGAATTGGCTGGCGGCGAAAAGCAGCGAGAAGCAGAGCGCGCACGGCTCGCTTCAACGATCTGTCGTGCAATTTCCAAAGATGGAGTAGCGTGGATGAAGCCGTCGCTGGGCCTGGTGGAATACGGCGGCTCGTTTGACAACAACTTGGTTCCCGCGGGACAGCAATACATTCCCCCGAGGCCTGAGCACCTTGCTTCCAATCTCGCACACGATTACGCGAAAGCCACGTTCCGTCATCACGAGCTCGAGCGGGACGGCCCTGTGAACATGC
>CAZFLF010001372.1:0-2017 GCA_964519825.1 uncultured Pirellulaceae bacterium
ATTACGACGCGTTACGACGAGCACTTCTTTCCATCCGCTTTCTTCGGCGTACTGCACGAAGCGGGACACGGACTCTACGACCAGGGATTGCGAACGGATCAATACGGTCTGCCGCCGGGTACCTACGTGTCGCTGGGAATCCATGAATCGCAATCGCGGATGTGGGAGAATCTTGTGGGCCGTGGCCAGGCCTTTTGGCGACATTTCTTTCCGCTTGCCAGACAAGCGTTTCCGGCATCGCTGGGCGACGTCTCGCTGGCCGAGTTTCATTTCGCGATCAACGATGTGCGCCCGTCGCTGATCCGCGTGGAGGCCGACGAAGCGACGTATAATCTGCACATCATTATCCGTTTTGAACTGGAACAAGCCCTGATCAACGACCAACTTCCCGTGTCGGAATTGCCGGAAGCTTGGTCAGCGAAGTACCGCGAATATCTGGGCATCGAGCCACCGAACGACGCCGTCGGCGTGTTGCAGGACATTCATTGGAGCGCGGGACTTTTCGGCTATTTCCCGACCTATACGCTGGGCAATCTGTACGCCGCCCAGTTTTTCGCCCAAGCCGAACGCGAGTTGGGTGGCTTGGACGACGCATTCGCCCGCGGCGAGTTCACCAGCTTGCTGCAGTGGCTTCGCCAAAATATTCACAGCGTGGGGCAAACTTACACCGCGGCGGAATTGGTCAACCGGGTCACCGGCCAATCACTATCCCAGAAGCCGCTGCTCAACTACCTGCGCGGAAAGTACGCACAGCTCTACGGGCTGACAAATGCGACTTCAGAATAGCTCGGCGATCGGCTCGCCTTCGTCCAGAATCGGGCGTGGTCGATCTTGGAAATCGTAGATCAGACGACGGTGGTCGATACCGAGCGCGGCATACAACGTGGCGGCGACATCCGCCGGCGAGTAGCTGTGAGTGATCGGACGCGCGGCGTGGTCGTCGGTCGCGCCGATCACCTGTCCGACTTTCGTCCCTCCTCCGGTAAAGAACAGCGATCCCGCGCGGCCCCAGTGGTCTCGGCCACCGCTGGAATTAATCCTCGGGGTGCGGCCGAACTCGGTCAAAAACACAACTAACGTTGTATTCAGCAATCCGCGTTCGCGCAAGTCGGAGATAAGAGCCGCGAACGCCCGATCCATGCCCGCCAGATGGTAACCGCGTTTTGCCATTTGCTGGATCGGCGGGTGATTCTGGACCGGCGCGTTGTGATTGTCCCAAATGTTGCCGTAGTCCGGATCATAGCCATAGTCGACCATCACGAACCGGGCGCCGGCTTCGACCAATCGTCGAGCCATCAAGCAACGTCCGCCGATCTTCGTGCGGCCATACCGCTCCCGCACGGTGTCTGGTTCCCGAGAAACCTCGAAGGCGCTGCGAATCGCCGGCTTGGAAAGGAGCCTCAGCGCGTTGTCGAACTGGCCGTCGGTCCCCGCCAACGCATCGAGTTTTTCCAAAGTTCCGAGCGCGCGGTCCAAGTTCTGCCGCAACTCCACTCGGCTGTTCAATCGAGCCAACGGTACTTCGTCGGAGAGCGTTAATGACTTGGGGGTCAAGTCTTCATCCGCCCTCGCTGGAGGATCGAACTGCTTTTCCCCGACTGAAAAGTCCGCCTGCTCCGGCAATGTGCCCAAGGCGTACGGAACATATTGACTCCCCAGCCAGCCGCCCACGAACAGGTTATGCGGCGGCGGACCGGGCCGCGTAATGCCGGGCACCGCGATGTAACCCGGTAACCCGCCACGCGGTCCTTGTAAACGCGAAACGATGGAACCAATGTTTGGCTCGGTAAACAATTTCGTGGAGTCGACCTTGCGGCCAGACAATGTGAAGACCTGACTCAGCAAGTGATCGTCGCTGTTATGCGAGTAGTTTCGAACCACCGCCAACTGATCGGCAATTTGGGCCAGTTTTGGAATCGTCTCGCAAAATCGCACACCCGGCAGGCTTGTCGCGATATCTTCTAAGATTCCGCGAATTTCAACGGGTGCTTCGGGTTTGGGATCAAAGGAATCGATG
>CAZFLF010001373.1:0-2017 GCA_964519825.1 uncultured Pirellulaceae bacterium
CCAAGTGGCCGGTCAATCCGGTGGACAACTTCATCCTGCATCGGTTGGAAAAAGCCGGTCTGCAGCCGTCGCCGGAAGCCGATCGTCGCACGCTGATTCGCCGCCTGTCGTTCGATCTACTGGGCCTGCCGCCGACGCTCGACGAGATCGACAGGTTTGTGAACGACCACGACCCGCATGCCTATGAACATCTCGTGGACCGGCTGCTCGATTCACCGCAATACGGCGAGCGATGGGCGCGGCACTGGCTCGACATCATTCGCTTTGGCGAAAGCCAGGGATTTGAGCGCAACAAGCTGCGCCCGAACTCGTGGAAGTACCGCGACTTTGTCGCCGAGGCCTTCAATGCTGACCTCCCTTACGACGAGTTCATCCGCCGGCAGATTGCTGGCGACGTGCTCCACCCGGACGACCCGTTGGCGGTGGTGGCCAGCGGGTTTCTGACGATGGGGCCGTACGATCTGACAGCCTACACGACGGGAACAGCCGACATGCGCGCGTTTGCCCGGGAAGAGGAGTTGGAAGGACTCGTCGCCACGGTCTGTCAGACGTTTCTGGGACTGACCGTCAATTGCAGCCGCTGCCACGACCACAAGTTCGACCCCGTCACGCAAAAGGAGTTCTATCAGATCTCCGCTGCGCTGGGGGGAACGTTCCAAGGGGACGAACGTGAGAGCGTCGCCGACGCCAATAAGCCGGCGGTTGAGAAGCGGATCGCCGCGCTGCGAGTTGAGATCGATGAGCTGACGTCGCGCGAGAAAACGGCTGACGAAGGGAGCAAGCAACATCTGGCCGTCCAACGCTCCAGGCTGGAGAGTGTTGAGCGACTGCTCAAGGGGGGGCCGGTACATACGACCGTTCCGCAACAGCCGGGAGCCTGGCAAGTGCTGGCACGCGGCGATTTCCGGCAGCGCGGCGAAGTGGTCGGCCCGCGCGGCATCGCTGCCGTCTCGGGAATTTCACCCGATTGGAACCTTGCTGAGACTGCTCCCGAAGCCGATAGGCGCAAGGCGTTGGCCGAATGGATCGCTCACCCGGACAATCCGCTCACACCGCGAGTCATTGTCAACCGGATGTGGGGCTATCATTTCGGCGAAGGCCTGGTGCGCATGACCAGCGATTTTGGCTTCCAAGGGGGAGTGCCGTCGCATCCTGAATTGCTCGACTGGCTCGCCGGCCAACTGGTGCATCCGTCCGACGGTCCGGCGTGGAGTCTCAAGCGGATCCAACGATTGATTCTGACGTCCGCCGCGTATCGGCAGGCCTCGCGTGCGGTTCCCAAGGGGACCGAAATCGATGCCGACAATCGCCTGGTCTGGCGGCGGCCGCCGCAGCGGCTCGAGGCCGAAACGTTTCGCGACGCCGTGCTCGCGGTCTCGGGCGAACTCGATCTGCGACTTGGCGGACCAGGCTATCGCGATTTCAAGATTTCGAGCGCGGGGAACAACGAGACCTATTCGGTCTTCGACGCACTCGGTCCCGAATTCAATCGCCGCAGTTTATATCGGACGTGCGTGCGCTCGGGGACCAGCCCGCTGCTCGACACGCTCGATTGTCCCGACCCATCGGTGGCCACGCCACGACGCTCCGTGACGAGCACACCACTACAGGCGCTGACGCTGCTAAATGATGTGTTCACGGAGCACTATGCGGCGCGATTTGCCGAACGCCTGTTGCGCGAAGCGCCAGACTCTCCCGCAGCGCAGATTCGCCTCGCCTACAGTCTGGCGTTCGCCCGGCAACCCACGGAGGAGGAGGCGGCCTTTGCCCAGCGATTTGTGGCCGAGCATGGGCTCGCGCAGTTCTGTGTCGTCGTGTTTAACGCCAGCGAGTTTTTGTTTGTCGACTGATGACGGAATGCAAGCGGACGAAGGACTAATGACTAGGAACTAGACTTTAGTTATTAGTCATTTCAAGGGATATACTGTGATCAATCGAAGACGGCTGTTCGAAACGTTCGCTACCGGCCTCGGCGGCATGGCTCTGGCAACTCTCATGGCCAGAGAAGCCTCCGCCA
>CAZFLF010001374.1:0-2016 GCA_964519825.1 uncultured Pirellulaceae bacterium
CGACCGGTAAGTGTGTAATAGATCATCGGCGTGTGGTTACTGTTCGGGTGACTCACCGAGCGCACCAACGCATACTTGTCGGCCATTGTGGCCAATCGCGGCAGCAGTTCGCAGATTTGAGTACCGGGAACATTCGTCGCGATCGGCTGAAACGGTCCGCGAATCTCCGCGGGAGCGGCCGGCTTCAGATCGAACATATCCTGATGCGGCGGACCCCCCAGCAAGTAGACCAAGATGCAAGACTTGGCCTGGCCGCCGATCGCCCCCTCAGCCAGCGCCGTCTGATTCCAGAAATCTGGAGAAAAACTCAGCCCCGCCACAGCCAAGCCACCACCGATCCGCAAGAAGTTGCGGCGGTCAACGGATCCAGTTAATGAAAGACGTGACGCAAACATGTCAGGGATTCCAGTTCATCCAAGTTTTACACGGTCCATCGCGCCGTTGCGAACCCATTGTCGCACAATCTCTGCGCCAATTCGTCAGCGTGATTGCGTATTCGGCGTCTTCCACAGCATGCGACGGAGCTTGGGGAAGAGCTTCAGCGCGTTGTCGCGCATGACCTGCTGGCCAATACGGACGGCGTGTTCCTCGAGCAGTTCGCCCCGTTCGACCTTTTCGGCCAAGGCTTCGGCGAGGCATTGTCGCGTCCAGACCGTCGCGGCGTAAATACCTTCGGCCTGGGTCGTATCCGCGCCCCACATGATGCGATCGGAGGGCATGACTTCTAGCCATTCCTGATAAGCCCGCTTGGCCATGGTGTAGCTGAGCTGCGGCAGCCAGACGGAGTCGATCCAGACGTTTTTGTGCCGCATGGCGATCACGCCCGTTTCGCCGATCCAGGGAAAGCCGCCGTGGAACAAGATGAACTTGGTCTTCGGGTTGGCGGCGATCAGTTCGACAAGCAGCATCGGGTTGGAACCTTGAATTCGCGCCTGCCCGGTGTGAATCTGAAACGGCAGGTTGTGTTTCGCGCTCAGCTCGCACAGCCGCCAGAAAATGAAGTCCTGAAAGTCCTTGATCTCCTCCGCGGTCAATTCGCTACGTGGACGACCGAAGGCTTTTTCCGCGAGGACCCGCGGCACGTTTTGGAAATCAAGCGTACGTTGATAGGCCAACGTGGTCTTTAAGCACATCGCATCCGACTCGACGGCCTTGGCGAACACCGAGTCGATCGCGGCCAAGTAATCGTCGAGCGTTTTTACCTCTTTCCCGTTTTGCTTTGCAAACGCATACGGGCTATCCAGCGGACTCTTGAACTCGTCCGGATGAAAGCCATCGACCATCGACGTCACATTGAGCAGCGTCACGGCGAATTTGTAGGCCCGTTCGAACTTGAATCGCGCCCAATAGGGGTCGATGAACATCAGTTCGATGTTGGCTCGTTCCGTCACCACTTCATAGAGCCATTTGTCATCGCGGTAGTTGTCGAAAATCCGGTCGTTGAGTTGCCTCGCTTCGGCGTCGGTCATCGTCTCAAAATCGACCCCATATAAGTCGCGAAAAGCGGGCAATACATAGCGGTAAAAGCTCGTGGCGCGAGCATCCTGAAAATTGGGCTTTGCAGTACCCCACCACGCATCGAACGACGCCCCTTCCGGCCACGGCGAGAGCGGATGGATCCAAGTGTAATAACTGCCTTGCCACACCCCGCGCAAAGTCATCCCGGTTCCGCGGTCGGTTTTGTCCTGAAACGGAATCTGATCGAACGGCCGAAGGTGGTCGTGAGTGTCGATCGCGGACACGGCGTCGATCGCAGCGCGGATGCGGCGATACGTTTCAGTTTTTTTGACGTCGGTAGCGAAACCTATGCTTGCCAATGAAATAACCAAGAGCATCGAAAAGATCGGACTTTGAATCGGCATGGGCTGGTCCTCAACGAATTGCTTAGCTGCGCTCTAGGACGTCGTGACTTGCTCGTTGCAAGCCTTCAAAAGAAAGCTAGTTATAAAGTGGGGGTAAAAAATGAGAAAAGGAAAGCATTTGTTACCCGCAATCTATAACCTCGCGTCGGTTTTA
>CAZFLF010001375.1:0-2016 GCA_964519825.1 uncultured Pirellulaceae bacterium
TAATGTGGCCATGCGGGGCGGGCCGTGAGTGGAAGCCAAGAAGCGTGGACGATGCTTGGACCAAGTACTCGAAGGCGGCCCTGACCGACGGAGTGGCAATGTAATCCCGAAAGTCCGAGTACTCTGGGAAGGGCGTGCGATTGTCTGCCATTGAGGAACCCAACGTATTGCGATCTATCCGACCGTCCCCAGACGGATCGACCGTGCCTTGGGCTGAGCCGACTTCGCGCCGGATGCGCCGCTGCGGATTCAATTGCCCGCCAAGTTCTTCTTCGTGCAGCTTAACAGCTCACGAACGCCCGCGGCAACTTGATCGGATGTTGCGGAGCGGCCCCGAGGAGCAGGAGTGGTGCGGGATGTACCGGTGGAAGAAGCCGGATTTCAACGTGGCACCAGACTGAGAGCCTGGCCGGCGTTGCGAAGCGCCAGCGGGATGAAAGTCGGCCGATCGTGTGGAGGTGCCGATCCATGCGCTATTCGATCGTTCGTTTGATCGGGCGCGTCAACCAGACGATTTGGCCTGCGTCGTCCGGTGTTGTCGACCGACAAACGGCACGAGTGCTCGACACAATCCAGGCTGTTCCAATATCGGTGGTTTTTTGAGGCGTCTCACGTGCAACGAAGTTTTCAAATGATCGACGGGACTTCGGTAGTTGCCGCGCCCACTCGGCACGCATCAAGCTTGCGCCGACGACGATGTGACGCAGGTGAACGACGCGTTCAGCTGCCGGGCCGATCAGAGTTACGAATCCAGGATGCGAACGTGCTGCCGAGGTCCACTGCAGGAGTTAGGCCAACCCAAGCAACGTCTCCGTTTGCGGAGAGAACAAATCAGTATCCCCCTCCCACTGATGATCGAGTTGTTTCGTATAGATCTGTGTGACTTTGAGACTTCCAAAGAACGGATGATAGAACTCGAAAACAGCACCGTTCCATGGCTTTTCCGAGCTTTCGCTCGTCGACATTGAGGAAAATGCCAAGGTGATGTCACACGATGCACTGCCGGCGACGACTTTGACCTTGGGCCAATCTGCGGGCAGCACCAATCTCTGGTAATCGTAGAGAAAGCTCTGTTGGGCGTTTGTCTCAATCTGAGCCCCCAGTTCTTGAACGTGTTTCAATACTCTCGACATCGGCTGCTGGGCGGACGGTTCGGCGGGGTTCGAGCGTACATTCGGGTTATACGCCCGGTCCCACGACAATAGTCCCTGGCGACCCAGGAACTTCAACTTCTGATTGCCAATCACGCCGCTACCTCTCCAAGCGGATCCTTTCACGTTTGCCAGGAGATCGAGTTCACCGGACCACAACCCCTGCTCGAATTCCTCTCGGGTGAGTCTGACTCCACAAAGAGTTTCGTTCCATCGATCGACAATCGCGAAGGTGATGCCGTCCGCCCCGAGTGGGCCGACTTTCATAGTGCAGGGATACCGGACGAGAAGAATATGGAACAATTCCCAGAGCAACCATTTCTGGTTGTTGGCAATCTCCATCTCGGTATATTTCGCGAGTTCGCTGAGCAGTCGTCGACCGTCGTTTTGGATGTTGCGCTTGTAGGGCGACCAGGAATCCTGTTTTGTCAGAAAGTCCCTTACGCGATGGCTGAATGGCTTGGTTCCCTGAATGGTGTTCACGATGGCCTGGATTACGGCCGGACGCTTTTGCTCCGTCCGCCAGTCGTAGTAGGGGCGATCTGAAACGTCCGTGGGCAATTCGCAGTCCTCAAGCAGAACGGGAATGAGAAAGACACGCCCTTCCTTCTCTTGTCGCATGATGGCGTACTTCAGCTCGGTCTGAACCCAAGCTGAGGCGACGGATCGGGGCGAGAGGAGGAGGATAACATAATCGGAGGCATGCATTTCAGTCTCGATCCGCTCCAGGATTCGATCAGTCGGATTCATCTCCCAATGATCAATGAACACGATGACTTTGGACCGTGAAAGTTCTAGCGCGATGTCATTGGCGACTTCGCGATCTCGGTGATTGTACGAGATAAAAACCCGCAACTGTCGCCCC
>CAZFLF010001376.1:0-2013 GCA_964519825.1 uncultured Pirellulaceae bacterium
CTAAGACCAAACTAATTCGTTTAACCGCAAGCCGAAGGCGTGCGCTTCGGCAGTGTGGTGCGCCGCCCTAAACAGCGCACGCCTTCGGCTTGCGGTTAAACGACGGAACGACAGAAACAATACTCTTAAAGCCAAGGACGGCTTATGTACCGACTTCTTCTTTCGTGGCGGTATCTCCGAACGCGTTGGATCGCGTTGGCGTCAATTGTCAGCGTGATGCTCGGTGTGGCGACGCTGATTGTCGTGAACAGCGTCATGGCCGGTTTTGCCGAAGAGATGCACAAGCGTCTGCACGGCATCCTTTCCGATCTGGTTTTCGAGAGCCACGATATGGACGGCACGCCAGACCCGGAAGGACAGATGACGCGGATTGATCAAGTGATCGGCGACCAGGTGCAGGGAATGACGCCGATTGTGCACGTTCCGGCGTTGCTTCGGATGAGAGTGCGCGGCGAATATCACACGCGGCAAATCAACCTGATCGGTATCGACGAGTCTTCCTACGGAAATGTCAGCGACTTTTCTCATTATCTGCTCCATCCCGACAATCAGCGGCAACTGAGTTTTCTGTTGCGGGAAGATGGTTACGCGCCAGACCGAAAGCAATTTCCCCCATCCGGCTGGTACCACCGGCGTCGCTGGGCGGAGACCGAGCAAATAATATTCGATCGGCTTCGCGAATCGCAGAATCAGTCCTCTCGCGCAGCGATTGCCGATCCGACAGTGGCAGCAGCCCCGGTTCCCAGCGATCCTTACGCGGGCCCAGCTCCTGCCGATCCCTATGCGGAAAATGGTCCCAAAGCCTCGGTTTTTGATCCGGCGAAAGAGCAGCACGCCGGAATTGTGCTGGGGATTGCCATTTGCAGCCTGCGTGGCCGCGCCGCGAACGGCGAAGTGCGAGATTACTATCTGGCTCAACCCGGCGACGATGTCGAAGTAATCTTTCCCACCGTGGGTTCATCAGTGAAGTCCAAGCTCACGCCGGCCAGCTCGCTTTTCACGGTCGTCGATTTGTACGAAAGCAAGATGAGCGAATACGACGCCAGTTTCGCCTTTGTCCCGTTGCGGAAGTTGCAGGAACTACGCGGCATGATCGATCCACTGTCGGGAATCACTAGCGTCACGTCGATTCAAATCAAGCTCAAACCTGGCGCGAACCTGAACTCGGTCCGAGACAAACTTCGCGCCGCCTTTCCGCCCGATCAATACGGTTACCGTATCGACTCATGGCGCGACATGCAGGGCCCGCTTCTTTCCGCCGTGCAAATGGAAACGACGATCCTGAATATCCTCTTGTTCATGATCATCGCGGTCGCGGGCTTCGGCATCTTGGCGACGTTTTACATGATCGTTGTCGAGAAGACTCGAGACATCGGCATCCTCAAGGCGCTCGGCGCGCCGAGCCGCGGCGTGATGAGTATCTTTCTCGGCTACGGGTTGTCGTTGGGGGCAGTCGGCGCCGGAGTCGGCATGGTCTTGGGTTTGTTATTTGTATCCAACATCAACGCCATAGCCGCTGGACTGGAAATTGTGACAGGGCATGAGGTTTTTGATCCCACGGTGTATTACTTCGACAGGATTCCGACGAGCACCGATCCGTGGACGGTGATGTGGGTCGTGTGCGGGTCGATCCTGATCGCGGTAATGGCCAGCGTGCTGCCGTCGTTGCGAGCAGCCAGATTGCATCCGGTCTTGGCGTTGCGGTACGAGTCATAAAAAAGGAATCACAGCCATGAACAGTTTCTTCGCCTTGAAGACTCGCGCGACGAGTGACCATGCGACCATTCCGGGTCCGCACGTTTCGTTCGCCGGAACCGATCTAGCCGAAAATGATGCAGTTGAGCCGGAATCGGCAATATCGAAACGACGTGTCGACCAGGCCGCAACCAGCTCCACGTTGCTGGCGGCCCGTGACCTGGTCAAGAGCTATCGCAAAGGGCGACATCTTGTCCCCGTCCTGCTCGGCGTCGATCTGGAGATTCGCGAACAGGAGTTTGTGGCAGTCGAAGGTCA
>CAZFLF010001377.1:0-2013 GCA_964519825.1 uncultured Pirellulaceae bacterium
CATTCGCAACTCTCCTCCGGCTTAAACGCCGACGCACCCTGACACCTTTTCTTCCCAGGAGGACGTGAACGAATCCATCTACGCCGCCGATCGCCGGGTGCCACGGGCAATGTCCCCCTCTAAATGTGTGCCACTGGCGAAAGGTCGACGGTGACAAGTTGGCAGCACGTTGGATTGTCGTCGAACTTTCAGCCAGTGCGAAGTGCAGGAAGGTCATCCAATTCGCGACGGACAAGTGGAAATCCGAGGGGCAGTTGGTGCCGATGGAGACTTCCGGCTGCCATGTCGTAAGAGTCTGTGACATGATCGCGTGGCGTCGGATTCAGGTTTATTGAGCCTGTCCACGATCCAATGCTTCTGGACGGATGCCGTGGATGTGTGGCAAGTCTGGAAACTGCTGCCGAGGTGGATCAAGCAGGTAGTACTGGGCGCTCGACCATTTCCAATCGACGGCTCGGCGGCATAAGCCACGTTGCACGGGATTGTTGTGGATGTAATCGAGCGATGCCTGGATGGCTGCGGGCGTGAACAAATTGCGGTCGAACCCCGGACCCTCCTGCCAAAATCGAAAACACATTTTGCCTGGTCGTTCGCGAACGGTCAGCTTGTTCAAAAGTGGGCTGTTGGCCTCTGACAGCAGTCTTTTGATTTTCTTGGAGAACGGTTCTTTCAATTGGCTCAGATACTCCGAAATGTTGCCTGATACTGAGTCCGACATTGGATCAATGAGTAGGTGGATATGCTCGGGTATCAAGACAAACCCGACCAGCTCGACCTGGCATTTCTTCCCGGCCAAGTCGATGGCTTTGCACAACCGACGCCGCCAAACGTCATTGATCAGCAGCGGCATTCGCCGATAGCAGGAAAACGTCAACTCGTGAAAATGCCCCGGCTCGTGGAAATGCCGAACCTTCTTCCGATGTTGTTGCGACCTAGCCACGACCGGAACTATGCAGCCATGGGACTCTACTGGCCATTTGCCGTAAAGTATTCTCGGCCGTCACTGCCACGCGACCTTGCTGCAATCGTTGACTCGATGTCGGAGTCTCGCGTCGTTCAGCACGGGCCGAAACCCGTGGCACCCACTAGGAATCCGCGTGATCGCCAGTGGCACCTGGCGGCTCGAGTCCTTAGCGGCTCGTTTACTTGCACGGCAGCCATCCCTACCCTGTTCCCGCCGCATGGTATCGGATGCAGCAAGCTGTATGCTTGCCATACGAGTTATTTGGACTCGCTCCGCAATGAATTAGCCGGTACAAAACCCAGCTGTGGTTATCTCGGCTCGCCGAGCGTGGCTTCCAGTTCCAGCGTTTTGTCACCGCGTTTGACGGTGATCTTGACGACGTCGGCGGGGCGGAACTTGCGGAGTACCTGGTCGTAATCTTCGACACTGCCGACTCGGTTGTCGCCAATCTTCACCACGATATCACCCGTCATCAGTCCCGCGCGGCCCGCCGGGCCATCTTCGCGCACTTGTTCCAGTCGGCATCCTTCGACATTCGCGCTGTAATCTGGAATGGTGCCAAGCGACGGTCGCGGACGATCGCTGCGTGAGATCACGGCCCGGCTCTTCACCACGAGGTAATCGGGGCGTTCGTCGACGGTTGCCAGGTGATTCACGACTTCCGCCACCATTTCGGCGACGCGCCGCATACCGGGCACGTTGATTTTCTCGACGTCGTCGCTCGGACGATGGTAGTCGTTATGCGTGCCGGTAAAGAAATGAAACACGGGAATCTTCCGCCGATAGAACACCGCTTGGTCGCTCGGACCCTCGCCCGCTGGATCCTTTCTCAGGTCGAAGGCGTACTTTTTGTTCAGGGTATCGATCAGCGGATCGAAGCCCGACGAGGTGCCCGTGCCGAAGACGACGAGCTTGTTTTCATTGAGACGTCCGACCATGTCCATGTTGACCATGGCCACGGTTTTTTCCAACGGGAACACCGGATGATCGATGTAATACTCGCTCCCCAGCAGACCCCTCTCCTCACCTGTGAACGCCACGAACACGAT
>CAZFLF010001378.1:0-2010 GCA_964519825.1 uncultured Pirellulaceae bacterium
TTTGTTCAAATCGACCGCGCGCGGATGGGATTCAATCCCTTCCGCGCAACGAAGTAGGTGAGGCACGCGTCGCCGACGTGTGCCAGTCCCAACAGAAACACGGCGATAATCACCGCGCCAATCACTTCCTCTACACCCTGGGACAGGGCGTTCGAGAAAGTGAGCAACACAATTCCCCACGTGATGGCGTACCCGATCAATTCCAACACGGCGGCCGAAGTATGCCGCATAAGAAAGTCGCCCCACGAGGGAAAGATCAGGCTGCGCAGCGCGATTTGACTTGGTTTCCAATAATTGGCTTGGCAACCGGCACATTGATATTCGTTGCGAGGTACGATCTCGAAGCAATGACTGCAGACGTTTTCTCGCGACTGGCTGACCGCCGGATTGAACCCTAGCATGCGGTAGTCCGCCATGGCTTTCTCGAAGACGGCGGGCATTTGTGTGCGATCCAGTTTTTCGAAGCCGCTGAACTTCAGCGAAGTGCCGTCGAGCAGGACCAGATTCACCGTTCCAGTCCAACTCGCCTTGAAGGTCTTGATTTGGTTGTAAAAGATCGTCCAGTAGGTGTGGCCCGGCACTCCCTTGGTATTACTGTGCAACATGATCAGCCGCAGGTTGGTCAATACGAAGACCGTTTGGTTAATCAAGTTTGCCATGATCGCGCCCATGAAATACTGCTCGGCAAAGCTGGCGTACACGCCTTTGCCGACGTACAGCACTTCCTCGCCCGGCTTGAGCATTTGTTGCAGTAAGCCCGCCGAGTTCGAGATGAGCTTGTACTTACGCTGGATGTAACCCTTCGCTCCCCAGCCTTCAAGTTTCGCGAACAGCGTCTCCCAGCGGTAGGAAACTCCGGGGGGGAGCGCCAGATTCAACTCAGCCAACTTGGCCTGAACTTGTTCGGCAGTCAGGGGTGATTCAGCCATGGGTCTTCGCGAGCCTGAGGATGGTTTGGAACCAGAATGGGGGCACAGCTTATCGCGCCGCCATGCTCAGTTCCACTCTTCTTCACGGCTGCTGATTAAACATCGGTGACGGCCGTTATCGTTTCGACTTGGGGATTTCCAGCCGGCAACAACCAAGATTTAGGTGTTGCCCCACGCCGCGCTCGGAGTGCAGTGTGTCGGGAGCCAGTCCGTAGTAGATATTCTTGCCGTCACGTTCCGTCAGCAGTAATTTGCTACGCCGCAACACGCCTAAGTGATGGGACACATTCGCAATCTCGAGCGACAAGAATTCAGCGATGTCGGAAACGGTAAGCGGACCTTGACGGAGTAGTTGCAGAATGCGCAGACGGTCTTTGTCCGCTAACACCTTGAGTAGGATCGCGCATTCTTTTGAGGAGAGATCATCCTGGACCATGACCGCGCCCTTCGTTGGTTGAGTCCAAGCATAGCCGCGGCAGTTACCAGTGGACAGCTGCGTGACGGACGTGTAGCCAATTGTCGCTCATTCAAACGCTCATTAGAATGTTCTGGCCCGGGTCAACGTTGGCGCCAAGTTGGAGGTAGTCGTGAGCCAGTCCGACACGAATCCGTCGCTCTACCGGCAGATGGCCGCCGAAACGCTGGGCACATTCCTGCTGGTGTTCTTCGGTTGCGGAGTCGTGCATACCGCCGTGCTGACCGGAGCCCAGCAAGGAGTTTGGCAAGTCGCGATCGTATGGGGTGTGGCCATCATGCTGGCGATCTACGCCGTCGGTGGTGTCAGCGGCGCTCATATTAACCCAGCCATGACTGTGGCATTCGCCCTGTGGCGCGGGTTTCCCAAAGCAAAGGTCGTTCCGTTTGTTGCCTCGCAGTTGGGCGGAGCCTTTCTTGCCGCGCTGGTGTTGTTCGTTTTATTCGGTCCGCACTTGGCCGCGAAGGAGCACGAGAAAGGACTGACGCGCGGGGCGCCCGGCAGCGAAATCACCGGAATGTGTTACGGCGAATATTTTCCGAATCCAGGCAGTTTGGCTGCCGGTAGCGGACCGTATTCGGTCGAGCAGCATGATCGCTTACGGAG
>CAZFLF010001379.1:0-2008 GCA_964519825.1 uncultured Pirellulaceae bacterium
GTTCCTCGGTGGCTGTTCCGAGTCGGGATCGAGCTGCCAAGCGATTGTGGTGGCAATCTTGGCACGGCGTGGCCGTTGCAATCGGAACCGTTGCGGCGTTGTTGATGTTTGCCTTGCATCTGGCTTCGCCGGATCAACCGGGAGTGGGTGTGGTACCTCCCTCGGGCAGACTTGTTGGCTCAGAGAACGAGAAAGTTCCCATTGGTCCGGGGCTACCCGATGAAATAAAAACGCCAGAGGAACTACTAGAAGAGGTCGGCCCTGAGGAGCCGCTATCCCCAGAGGCCTTGCTGGCGTTGGGTGAATTCCAAAAACTTGTGCAGTACGTATTTATCTACGACATTACGATCACTCCCGAGGCCCAGAAGAACAAGGTCTTTGAAGGGTGGATGGCAAAGGCCGGGATTCCAATCAATAAGGGGATCGCGATCAACCCGAAACTGGAGAGAGAGATTCTGGCAGCGCGCTTTATCGGAGACGACAAGATCGCGGCGGGGGCCAACGGCAAGTTATCCAAACAAGAAGTCGAGTTGCTTTTCGTTCGGGGAACGATCAAGCAAATCGGTGCGGTGTTTCAAGACAATCGTGCGGTTCTCAACAAGCCGAATCCGCAAGTCCAGATTCGTCTCGATATGGCAGCTGCCCCTCGAGAGTTATACATCTTTCTGCAGCTGAATAAGGCCGCAGGCTTGGATCTCGCCCAGATGAAGTCGAACCCGCAAATGCTTCGCTCATCGGGTGCGTTTCCGATTCAGTTCCGAACTCCGTTGTACAGCGCTTCATCGCTGCGACAGGATTCGGGCGAGTCCCTGGCTGCGGCGACAATCTCAGACGCGAAGGACAAGACTGCGGTCGCACGAACAGCAACCATTGCGGACGCTGGGCGACAGTTGGCAGTGGCGGATTCCGGATTGACCATTGCTCAACAAAACCCGTTGACGGGTCCAGTCAAAGCGCAAGACGCAGAGCCAGTCAAATCGCAAGACGTTGCGCCAGTCAATGAAGAGAATAGTTCCGATCAACCGGGTCAAGCGCTCTTCATCGTGCGCAGGCTCAAGGAAGAGTCGAAGTCCTAACGTCGGCCGCTTCCGATTAGGGTGGACGATGGCGAGTTCAAGTCCGGCAGCACGGTTTGCCGTGACGGGACACTGGCCAGCACGGTCACGGAGATATCGTCGATCCAGGCTTCACCGAGACCCGTGAGGGCGAAGATCAATTGCCAGTCGCCGGTCGCAGTAGCTACGCGATACAGCGTGAATTCACGCCAGCCTTGTGTCTCCGCAATGCGTTCGGCTAAGACCGGACCGGTGTGCGAGTCGTAGATCATGAGACCATCCCAGGAACCGTCTAGCCGTCGCGGCGCCTTGGCCCAGCCGCGGACGCGCAATCGTTGGCCAGCTTGCACCGGAATGGGAGCGCTTGTAATAGTGACCGGTGACCCACCATCGAGGACTGCGGAACTCTGATCGGTGGCCCAGGCTCGCAAGTGCAAAGCAGAACGCCCTGCTCGCGGCGCGTCGAGTGACACTTGCACATCCGCACTGACTCCCGTCAGCTCGGCTTGGTTCTGCTTCCAACCGCTGCTTAACAGGTGCTCGAGGTGTTCCATTTCGCCCCCCGCCAGCAAATCGGTTCCCCATGTTGCGACGGCCATTTGATCGGCAAGTGCGAAGTGTGCGGGCAGGGTGGAGTACGCTGCACATACTGGACTTGCCGCCGGCGATGTGAATCCCAGTACGGTCTGCTCCCATCGACCACGTCGGACGCGTCTCACCGCATTCGTCGCCGCGTCGCAGGCGCGAAGCAGATTGCGGAAATCCCCGCTCTCGCTCAAGTCGTCGGCCCGTCGCAATTGCGAGCGTGCTTCGGTCAGTAATTGGTTGTGGCGCGGATTGGCTGGACCGCGCGCTTGCAATGCCCGCTCCACCGACTCGGTTTCATCGAGCAGTAACGCAACACCCTCGCGGCGTGCAGTCGCCGTGTCGTGACGAATTGCAGCAATCGTTCT
>CAZFLF010001380.1:0-2008 GCA_964519825.1 uncultured Pirellulaceae bacterium
ACATGAAAGAACATATCACATCGACGGCGTCCACGCAATTATCGGAATATATCGAGCAATTGCGCACTCGCGACATCCGTTCCTCCAATTGGAAGTGGAATCACGGGGAAGACGGCCCTTATGTGCGCGCTCTATACGCTTGGCGGTACGACCGATTCATGTTGCGGGCGCGAGGCCATTGCTCTCGCTACTGGGATCGGCGGCATCCTCGCTGGGATGGTGGCGAGTTCGGCGGCACAAAGTACCCGAATATCTGGCAAACCATCGCCACACATTTTGCAAGAAATGATTTACCAGCGTTTGCCGAGATCGACGCTGTATTTCGATCATGCAGCCGCGATCCGCCAGATCCAGATGCGCTGATTCGGGGCAACAACTCCGCTGGGCTCCTCAAATACCTGGCTAAAAAGGTCACCTCTGAGCAACTGAGACTACGTTCCGAACTGAACCGCTTCATAGCCGACGTAAATTTGTGGACGGAGCTCTATCCCGACGACAACAAATCGTTGGTCTATTAAGACTATCGGTCGCCGACCGGTTGATTACATGGTGCTCGATCTATTGTTCGGATCCTTGTTCCGCGATCCTCGTGCTTTCGAGTTTCAGGCACAGTCAAGACAGCCGCCCGAGATCCTACTAGCAAAGGTCAATCATCTAAGGCCGAAGCAGCAGATTCATGCGCTTCGAGTGCTGATCCTCAACTCGCTGCAGCAGCGCCTTTACAATCAGGTTCTTGCAACGTCGAACGACATGCGAGTGCGCAAAGTAGTTAAGGTGATGAGCCAATGCCCTCCGATGGGCGTATTGGTAACGTCACATTATAAGGACGCAGAGCTGCGATACTGCAAAAGCCGTCTCTGTCCATGGTGCCACGCTCGGCAAGTTGTGAATCGCTACCATCGCCTCCAGGCCAAGACACGAACACACATCCAATATCTCGTCCAGGCGCGCGCAGTTATTTCGGACGCCATGCTCGATAGCGACGTAGTTGAGGAGTGGTGCGACCGCAACATCACAAAAAGCTCGACATTGTTCCGCATTGAGGACGTTTGTGAGGATTCTAAGAACGAATTTGCGAACATTGAATTCAGTTCGAGGTTGCTCCGTTTAGCCCAGCAGGTTCAATACGCAAATCGAGAGCTAAAGCTTCAGCTACGCGATCAGGCCCGCCAATTCGGAATTCGCGATGGAATGTTGACGTACCAGATTGGTCCTGGCAAGGAACGGAACGGCCAGGTTGTCTTTCGCCATTGCATCGGCCTTTTGGGGGTTCGCGCATTTGCTTCGAATGAGGAAGTGCAAGACTTCTTTGATACTGAGTTTCCGAACACGAAGTCGCGTGCCCGGGGTATCAACGTCATGGGACGGACGGAGGAAGTCGCTTGGCATGCCATTAGTACGTCAAATCCTAATGCACTTCGCTTGATGCTGGCCGGATCTTCCCAGAAATTTGATTTGAGTCGCGTCGAAGTATTCGGGAATACTCTCGACCCCCGCGATCGCTTTCACCCAGATGGCTTTCCGGGCGTTTTGAGCTTACAGCCGACGTACTTATTTACTCCCGAGAACTTCATCGAGGCCCTCGCAGCCTGCCGCGGTGTGCAGTTGTTCTCGTGTTTTGGAGAGTGGGCGAAGCTGAAAACAAAACAATGCGATCAGCCACCAACCCAGCCCGCGCCACTTGGCAAAGCAAATAAAAAAAGGAAAACCGCCACACTGCAGCGGCGCCTTTCCTTGCAGCAGGTTGCTAGGCAGAACTATCGCGAAATCCGTAGGAAAGCTAAGGAAAATCCCGGCCGACCAGCTGTTCTGCGCGCCTTAATGGAAGTGCTGCGGACCAAAGATAAGATTATCAGTCAGCGAGATGCGCGCTGGCTGTCAAAACATTTGCTGGATCCCGAATCGTGATACGTGCCTGACGTTTGGGTAGCAAGCTAGATAGACAGCTTGGGACTGGGGTGTTCATTGTAGAGCCATGGCTGTGATTTCGGTTGTACCCATTGTTGTT
>CAZFLF010001381.1:0-2001 GCA_964519825.1 uncultured Pirellulaceae bacterium
ACAAGTTCGATCCGATTTTGCGCAAGGACTATTACCGATTGCAGGCTTTCTTCACCCCCCTTCTGCCGCGTGACGATCTGCCGTTTGCCAATGCCGAGGCAGTTCGACAGCATCATGAACGCCTGGCGAACTGGGAAGCGAAGACGGTCGAATTGCGGCGGCAGCTGGCGGAAATCGAGGAACCCGTGCGTGAAAAAGTCGCTGCGGCCGCGATCAACAAGTTTCCGCCCGATGTTCGCCCAATGCTCAGTAAACCGATCAGCGAGCGAACTCCGTTCGAGCACCAGATTGCCGATCTGGCGTTTCGCCAGGTCACCGAGGAATACGAAAAACTCGATATCGGCACCAAGCTGAAAGGGGACACGAAAGAGAAATGGCAGTCCGTCAAGAAACAACTCGCCGCCTTCGATAGCGACAAGCCGGCTCCGCTAACCCCTGCGTTCATGGTGTCCGACGTCGGGCCGGTCGCTCCAGCGACCTATGTTCCTGGCGATCGGACCAAGCAGGAGATCAAACCAGGATTTCTGTCTGTCTTGGATCCGAGCGACCTGGAAGTTGCTTCGCAATCTTCCCACAGCACTGGCCGACGTACCGCGCTGGCCCAGTGGATCACACGGCCGGACAACCCGCTCGCGGCGCGAGTGCTGGTGAATCGAGTCTGGCAGTATCACTTTGGACAAGGGATCGTGGCGACTACCAGTGACTTCGGTCGGCTGGGAGACGCGCCGTCGCATCCCGAGTTACTCGACTGGATGGCGCAATGGTTCGTCGATAACGGTTGGAGCCTGAAGAATCTGCACCGTCTGATCGTCACGTCGGCGACCTATCAGCAGGCGGCGGTCGTGCCGACTCCGGAAGCGGCGCGATTGAAGGACCCAGACAGTCGCTGGCTGTGGCACATGCCGATCCGACGGCTCGATGCGGAACAGATCCGCGACGCCGCGTTATCGGTGTCGGATGAACTCGAGCTGTCGGCCGGGGGCCCAAGCGTGGATGCGTCTCGGCCTCGGCGGTCGATATTCACCAAGGTCATTCGCAACGTCCGCGATCCGTTGCTGGATGTCTTCGATGCTCCTGACAATTTCAACAGCACTTCCCTGCGAAATATCACGATTACGCCGACGCAATCGCTGCTGATGATCAACGGACCGTGGATGATCGCTCGCGCCGAATCGCTCGCCGCGCGTCTCCGCCGGCAATCCGCCAGCGAAAACGCTCGGGTCGAACAGGCATTCTTGCTGGTATTTGGCCGACTCCCCACGGAAACGCAACGCCGCGCGGCGGTTGAATTCTTGAGCAAAACCAACCCCGCATCACCGACGGATCCTGCGTCGCCGGGTTTCGCGCCATTTCCAGGCAGAAGCAGCCAAGCCTTGGAAATCAGCGCCAAGCAAGGATTGGTTCCAGTGGTCGCTTCCGGCAATCCGATCGATCTCGGCGGCGAATTTACGATCGAGGCGGTTATCTTGCTGCGGTCGCTGTACGAGGACGCCGCGGTGCGGACGATCGCGTCACAGTGGGACGGCGACCAAAAGCACATTGGCTGGTCACTCGGTGTGACGAGCACAAAATCGAAACACGAACCGCGCAACTTGATCTTGCAACTCGTTGGCGAAACGAAGGAGGGAAAGGCGTACGAAGTCCTCCCATCCAACCTGCGTTTGGAACTCAACAAACCCTATTACGTTGCGGCCAGCGTGCGTTTGTCGGAGATTGGCGACAAAGGGGTGACCTTCTTGGTGCGCGACTTATCGCGGGAGGATGGTCCGCTGCAAACTGCCGCGGTTGCTCACAAAGTCATCGACATTTCCGGTGCACCTTCTCCCGTTATCGTAGGCGGACGAACCGGAAACGAACGGCATCGTTGGGACGGATTGCTCGACGACGTTCGTCTGACTGCGGCGGCGTTACCGCCGGACCAAATATCGGCGAATCGCGATGCGATGCCGGAGAAGCTGGCGGGTTCGTGGATATTCGAAGTTGGCACTGGCGTATTGCACG
>CAZFLF010001382.1:0-2001 GCA_964519825.1 uncultured Pirellulaceae bacterium
CCACCCTTCGTTGATGAAGACTGCGTCCTCCGCGTCGTGCGGCATGGGTTGGCTGCGCAGCCACGTGTTCCAACCGAGTCGCGAAGGTTCTCCGACACCACCGAGCTGGCATTTCGGCACTTCCTCCGCTCGCAGGATCGGTTGTACATCAAAATCAAACTCCGGCCCGACGTAGCTGCGCACAAACTGTGCTGTCCGTATTATCCGGTCACCGCGCGGAATGTACTGCAGGAATTGCGCATAGGACAGCGGACCAAGCCGTAAGCGGAATTTCTGTTCGATACCCCATACGCGTTCACCGACAACGACGTTGAGGCCGACCGAGTTGTTGGCCGGCGTTCGACTGCGAGTGGATGGCAAGGTCGATTGATCGGCGCGATTCAGATACAGCCACTGTCCAACGAACTGTTCGACCTGCGTGGGAACACCTAGATAGTCGGTCACCATCGCGGTCAGCGAGATCGCATTACGCGGTGCGTGGGCAAACTGTCCGGCATAGAACTGCCAAGTCTCATCGTCTACTTCCTGGCGGCCTCGCAAATGCGCCGTTCCCAAACCGACGAGAGCCTGCAAGACCTGCGTGAAATCATCGGTTCCCGGTTTTCCTGATTCGACCGCTCGTTCGTAACCAATGAAGAAACGGAACTTGCGCCATGCCCGATAAAACAATGCGATCAGCCGATGATGAAACACATCGAGAAAATCGCGAAGAGAAAAATCCTTGTTGCGACTTCGGTCAATCACCAGTTGCGTGTAATGCCGCGGCAACACGCCCGCGGGTCCTGTCAGTCCCAGAAACGAAACCGCCATTTGCGGCGGTTGATCGTCCGTCGGCTGGGTGAAGGTGGCAATTTCGCCCGGTGGATACGCGAAAGACGCTGGCACTTGAAACCGCACAACCTCGTCCCGCGGCGATTCATCTTCACCGACGGGACCACCAGCGCTCGTCGAGCCGCCGGACCGTTTGGCCTTCGCGCGCTCCAGCAGACGCACCGCCTGAAAAAAATTGAAGCGGTGCGGCTCGCGCGTCAGTTGCCGATTCAGATCAGGATCTGTTCGCCCGCTCGCGGTGGCCATTGTGCCAGCGGCTCCTCTCGTTTGGTTGTGGTCGCGATCACTTTCGTGAACGAATTGAGCGAGGTGTACAACCCGAAGAATCGCTCGAGGACGGCGGCAAACAAATACACGCCGCTACCCGTGAATCGTTCTTCATCCAGCCGCACTGTGACTTCCAGGCCGCGGCAGAAGCCAGCGGCTACGGAGCCGCCGACACGCCCCACGATGCGCCGCCCTTGCACGGCCACGATGCCGTCGATCATCGCCCGCGTGTCGGGCGAGTCGTGATAATCGTACAGCCGCAAGATCTCGCGAAGCGCGTCGGGATTGCCATCCGGGGAGATCACCGATAAGTGGTTCAATGAGAGCTGCGATACCAATCGCCACAGGGTTCCGCGTCGCATCGCCGGCCGTTCAGTCGTCGTGGGAGGAGTCAGGCAACGAATCTGGCCCACCGTCGCGCCGGTGGTCAACTGCATGCGCGGTTGTCCCCCCCCGTACGGCAAGTGCCGCGGCAGATCGCGGTTGAGGCACGTGGTCTCAACATCCAACGTCCACTTGGCCATGTCCGCCGGCTGGAATTCCAAGTCGACGATTGACAGAAAGACCTCGGTACCGCGATCGATCTGCCCGGCAGCGTATCCGGCTGGCCGCCGAGTCGCATGCCAAAAACCACGCTGTTGCCGCGACTCCTCCGCGTGCCGGACGGAATAGAACGGTTGAAATTCCCGTTGTTCATTGGTGGGCGAAGTCGCGACCACTTGGTCGATGGAATAAATCTCATGGGCCAGCGGTCGTCGTGCGTCGGGGACGACGCGATATTCGAATTCAGTGTTCGTGAGCGGAATCGATTCCGCGCGCTGACGATAGAAATTGACGATCGGCGTACAGCCCAACTGAAACGTTTGGGTGTCGACATTCTTTTCCAGGTCGGGCCAATAGCGG
>CAZFLF010001383.1:0-2000 GCA_964519825.1 uncultured Pirellulaceae bacterium
TTTCACAAGCTGACCGGGCTTGACTTCCGGCGGAGCGATAATAACGCGCTCACCGCCGGACAAGCCACTGGTAACTTCGGTGCGACTGTCGCGCTTCAGGCCGGTCGTTACGTCCCGGCGCCGAACGCGATCTTTATCGTCCGCGGTCCACACGAAACTGCCGGCCGTGTCGGATTGGATTGCTTCGGTGTCGCAAAAAACTCGGGACGAGGGCGTTTCGGCCGGTGTGGATGTCTCTGCGGGTAAGAAGTATACCGTGGCGCTCATTTCCGGAAACAATCGCTCATCGACGTTGACAATTTCCACTTTCACCTTGATCGTGGCTCGCGCCCGATCTCCCATTGGAATGATCTTTCGGACCCGGCCTTGATATCGGAGACCAGGAACGGCGTCCACAGCGACTTCGGCACCCTGGCCTCGGACAACTCGGCTGATGTAATCTTCTTTCACGTCGCAATCGACGTCCAAATGGTCCAGGTCGGCTACGGTCACTGCGGAACCTCGGCCAGAGGCCTCCCCCATGCCGCCCGGCAGAATCGACTCGCCCACTTCGGCATCCTTGGAAATCACGGTGCCATTGAACGGCGCACGGATGAACATATTTTCTCTCATCTGCTGCGATTCGCGCACACGCGCTTCGGCCAGAGCGGTGTCGGCGGCCAAGGAAGCGCGGCGCGCCAAGGCTCCTGCGTAATTGAACTTGGCCTCGTCATACGCTGATTCCGCGATGCTCATCGACTTCCACAGCCGCTCAGCTCGCTCGAGTTCGTGTTTACTGTGAAGAATCACGACTTCGTGTTCCTCGACAGAGGCTTTGGCGCGCAACAATGCCGCCTCGATCGCCGCCAAGGAGGCATCCAGGTCCGCATGCTCGAGAACAGCCAACACCTGTCCAGTCTCCACGCGACTTCCTTCGTCGACGTTGACAAGCTGAATTCGGCCCGGCGCCCGGGCGCCGATTCTGGCTTGCCTCTGCGACTCCAGATAACCGGTCGCGACCACGGTGGCATCGGCGGATCGCCCGGTTTCCACGGTCACCGACGCCAGGCGAACCTCCAGCCGGGACTGGATCATTTCCGGAACCGCGAACCAATTTTTGTCGGCTGAAATCCAGCCGTTTTTGGTGGCCAGCACGACACCACCCACGATCGCCCCCAGTAGCACCACCGAAACGAGCATCAGTTTCAACAACCACTTGAACCACGAGTTTCTCGCACGTGGTGCGGCGCGTTGAATTTGCAACCTGGCCAAAGCGTCCGAGGATGGATCTGCTCCCGCAAGCGACGCTGCCATGAAAGATTTCTCAATGGGACTTGTGAGAGACGATGTAGGCCGGCAAGCCCAGTGCGCGACCAATACCGCTGCATTTTTCCATCTGTTAGCGACTGTCCGGCATCTATTCGTCGCCTTCGGCTGAGTATTCCAACACAACCGCAACTTCTGGTCTATATACTCAGGCAGCCGGAAAGCTTAGGAAGCAAGCTAATACGCAGATATCCCAAATGTCAATCCGCGTCGTAAGTCGCGGGTCAGGATACGGAATAAAAACAGATGTCTTCCAGAATGGAACGAGAAAGTATCGCGTTTTCCTCGGTCTGCCTTCTCATTTTCGCGTTGATTGGTCTCGATTTCACCCGGGCCGGCACCGCGGCTGAGGTCGAGGACAGCCAGGGTCACGCTCTCTTTGAAGCCAAGATTCGACCGATTCTCGTCGAACATTGCTACAAGTGTCATTCGGCCGTGGCGGGTAAATCGGAAGGGGGACTGATTCTTGACTCACGACAGGGTCTCCGTATCGGTGGAGATCGCGGAGCAACGATCGTTCCGGGAAAGCCCGACGAAAGTCTGTTGTTGACCGCCATCTCCCACGCCGATCCGGATCTCAAGATGCCTCCCAAAAAGGATCGGCTGCCGGTTTCGGTAATTGAGGATGTGGCGAATTGGATTCGCATGGGTGCCCCGGATCCGCGCGACCGCAATGTCGCGCCGTCGCGTAGTCC
>CAZFLF010001384.1:0-2000 GCA_964519825.1 uncultured Pirellulaceae bacterium
AGAACCCACTGTACCTCCTCACCCGTATAAAGCGCACCGCGAACCCCCGGGTTGAGCAGGACGGTTAGCGTGTCGTCCACGTTGCCTACGTCGTCCAGTTCATCTTGCCAGAACGAAACCAATTCGACCAAGAAATTGACATCGTAGGATGCCAGCCAGATGGCCGAAGCGCCCAGGTTGTAACCGTTCAAATCGCGGCCGGGCGAATCGCCGCCGCCCGCCAATTCGACGGAGGCGTCGGGAAAAATCGTCGTCCCTGCGTTGAAATGAAAGGCGAATCGATCGAGTTCCTTGCTGATCGGCAAGTTGAATTGGTAGCCGACTTCGCCTGTGCCGAGTCCGCGGTCTTCGTCGCCGGTGGGAAGGATCACGCTGAAACGTGGCGCACTAGCGGGCACCCAACTATTCTCATCATCCATGGTGAGCTGGTAACGGTAGTTCAGAAAGGTGTCGCCCCACCCGCCCTCTTCCTCCCTTGGCCCGCCATCCGGATCGTCGACGAAGTGCTCAAAGTTCATTGGGGTGAACGAGAACTGGTGCATCTGGCTGCCGACGGGCAATTCCATGACATAAAGAAATGCGAAGTCGCGTCGTTGACCATCGCTGAAATCCCATGTCGGAAACCAATTGAAGATATGCTGCACGACACCCGGCTCTTGGTTGTACGCCTCTTCGACGAGAAACGAGTTGTCCGAGATGTGCTTCGGCCCCTCATCCTGGGCCTGTGCCGACGTGGCGGCGGCCGCGAGGATTGCGGCGAGCAT
This sequence comes from uncultured Pirellulaceae bacterium, assembly GCA_964519825.1. GTDB lineage: Bacteria > Planctomycetota > Planctomycetia > Pirellulales > Pirellulaceae > CAZFLF01. The sequence goes on from CAZFLF010001384.1 coordinate 765, forward strand.
CAGCGGTCGCAGAAAGGTGGGGCGGTAAATCATCGATCTCACGGGATATGAGTGGGGGAACTGGCTTATACGGAATTTCGTCGCGGATGCCTGCCATTCCGCAAGGAAAACGTCGCGGAGATTTTGATACGTCAAAACTTGGCGGGCAGTGATGAGAAAATGTGATGATCGTGGCGGTCGTCACGCCGCCCCAACGCGATTGTAGCTGGCCTCTATGAGGCCGGCTTGGAGGCGCTGAGATGCCGGGGTCATAGACCCCAGCTACAGTCGTCAATTCAACGAAGGATCGGGCGGGGCGTGTTCGAAATGAAGCTCCGGAGCCATGATCTCCAGCCCAATCCGCTGCGTGACCGTCTTCCAAATGCTTTCGTGATCGGCAAAGACATCGTCGACCGTCGCGCGGGTCGTGAGCCAACCGCCGACTTCCATTTCGCCTTCGAGTTGGCCGCTGCCCCAACCGGCGTGACCGCTGTAGAGCCGCACGGCGATATTCGTCCGCCGAATTAAATCGTCGAGCGAATCTCGACTGGTTGCCACATGCAGATCGTCCAGCACGTCGTGCTCGTTGAACTCCGCGATCGAATGCAAGGCCAACAGCGGCCCCGGCACGGGTCCGCCGATGAAAATAAACTCGTCGCGATCGCACGGCTCGTTGCCGATCACGTCCCACACTTCCGTGACGGTCTTGTCCGAGGGACGGTTAATAACGACACCCATCGCGCCTTCTTCCGTGTGGTGAATCATGAGCACGACCGACTGCGCAAAATTGGGATCGCGCAAGTAACGCGAAGCAACGAGGAAGTGCCCGGTGAGGTATTTGTCGGTCATGGTTTTAAGCAACCGGCCAGGCGAAACAGCGCAGTGACGAGAAACGGACTTGCAAAGCTCTTCCGCATTGTAGGCTGCCCGATTACCGAAAGAAAGTCGGCGATCGATACAATCCGATCAACGAATACTGGCCGCAAACGGTGCTTGCGAAGTTACGAGACCCGATGCTTCGTAATTTCAATCGCTTTCAGCAAGCCGCGGGCTTTGCTCAGAGTTTCTTCGTACTCTTGCGCGGGGATGCTATCGGCCACGATCCCCGCGCCGGCTTGCACGTAGGCGGTGCCGTTTTGAATGACGATCGTGCGCAGGGCGATACACGTATCCATGTTGCCGGCGAAGTCGATGTAGCCGACGGCGCCGGCATACGGGCCGCGGCGGTGCGGTTCGACTTCGTCGATAATCTGCATC
>CAZFLF010001385.1:0-1998 GCA_964519825.1 uncultured Pirellulaceae bacterium
GCGAGGAAAAGGGGTCAGGACTCTTTTCCATAAAAGAGTCCTGACCCCTTTTCCTCGCCCCCTGACCCCTTTTCTTCCCCAACGGAACCCCACCTGCGTCTTCCTCAGTGCCTCAACCAGTCATTAATGACAGCCGCAGCCCGCTTGTTTTTCATTCCGACAGTCGATCAACTGCTACCGGTGGTCACTCTCATAGGTTGTTACATCGACTGACACCGCCAAAGCAATCGGCGGGCCGAACACTATTGAGAATGTCCCCTTTCATCCCCTTCTACTTGTTGTGCGGGACATCTGCTGGACCCCGCTTCCAACGTTGCCGACGTTGGCAGATAAACAACGCCCAAGCGAACAATGGAACCCACACAAGTAGCGTCGCGACCACTCGACCATAAAAAGACAATTGAGCAGCATTCGCGATAAACAACGATAACAGGATAGCCACTAATAATGCACCGCTCCGATAATTAACACCTACCCCAATACGTTTCGTTCCGTCACTTCTGTCTCGCACCTTCGCCGCCACATACGCCCTAGCCTCATCCCTAGCCTCTCCAAATAGCCACCAAGGAATATCCAAGCTAACCTTATCTGACCTTAATTGAACTCCCTGGTCGGTCCAGCGAATTCTCGTTACCGCCATCCACTCAATCGTCGTAACACGACCGTTCCGTCCAACGAAAGTGGCGCTGTCGTTTGACAGTCTCCACGCGCCTTTCACACGATTCAGATTCACAAGCGTTTTTGCGCAGAATATCAGCACTGTACTTGCTCCCAGTAGTACCGACCCTTGCATCGCAGCGTCGCTTATCGTTAATGGCAGACGCTGACAGAGTGCCTTAAGACAAATGCCAGAAACACATGCCATGATGGCCACCAGTATCACTTGAGACACCATAATCTGGCGGCGCAAATGACAGGTTGAGGTGCAGGCGCTAAATGCCCCATCTGGGTGCCGGGAGGAACAAGATGCCATATAACCCATCCATCTACATTATGCGTTTGCGCAAACCAATCCGAGCAAACTCGCAAGAAGCTGGGCGACGAAGACTTTTACTATGTTTTCCCAATCGAGTGGGTTTCCTGGGTCTATTAATCCGCCAACACAACCGAGTAAGCCGCCCAGTGCTAGGTCGAATAGGACAAGGCAGGGCCAATCAATCGGACCACATGGTTGTGGCTCGCAAAAATACTTATTGCAGAGTGTCGTTAGGACGGCTGTAAGGGCGCCAGCGATGCAAGCAGCTGTAACGACAAGGGGAGGAGCGATTTCAGCGAGGATTTCGCCAACAAGCCCTGCCAGACAGCCCGCGGCCACACCGCAACCTGCTGCGCACCAACTATCCACTATGCCAACGATTCCGCCGCCAATAGCTCCCAAAAGACACCCTAATCCGGTGAATTGTCCCGTGGGATCAGAGTATAGAAGCGGGTTGTGACGCGCATATCCGTAGAGGTTTGGCCCATCAGAAAAAGAAAGTGGATCACGTTGCAACCAGGAAACACCCGGATGATATGTACGATTTCGCACGGAATAAAAGCCAACTTCCTGGTCCCGCCTGTAACCGGCGAATAACGTGTCCCAACTAATAATAGTTTGGCCGCGATAGCCAAATGTCGAATCCAACGCCGTCGGTTCGCCAAACGCAGTATAAGTGAATCGTTCTTGGACAGTGCCCATTGCGTTCGAGATGGCTGTGACGTTGCGATTTGCATCCTGCATTCCATAGAGTCGCTCATCTAGGGATCCATCCCCGTTTGTATCACGGTCGCGCAGCGCGAGATCATCCACGTACCGCCGGCCCCAGACAAAATGCCGATTCGGGTTCGACGAAATACCGACGCGCTCTTCGACGATCTGCCACTTGCTCGGCTCTGTGTAGTAAAAGTGCCGCGACTCGCTGAGAATACCACCCGTATAGGAGGACTTCACGGTCCGGCGCTTCGCACCATCGTATTCGTACTCTGCGATTTTATTCGCGCCCTCGTCAATCCGCACGA
>CAZFLF010001386.1:0-1994 GCA_964519825.1 uncultured Pirellulaceae bacterium
GTGAGCCGTTCACGGAACCCGCGGTCGCCGGTTTGCGGGCGTACGTGGCGACCGACAAAGGCCGCGTCATCGAAATCGACGTGGAAGCGGGCGAATCAAAACGTCACTTGACGATTCAGCAACGGCTCACAGTCAGTCCCGTGGTGTCTCCGGATCGTCCGCGCATGTACCAGGTGGGTGAGCATTCGAACGTGTACGTAATTAACACCGACTCAATGCAGTGTGAGGATGTAATCTATTTGGGGCACAAGGCTGGCGCGATCGAAATTGCGCCCTTGATCCTGATGGGACACGTCTTCATTGCCGAAAGCCCAGGCAGCGACTATTCGTATGTGCACGCGTTCCGAATTCGCAGTCAAGGGGAAGGCCCGAAGTTGTTTCGCCCGCAGGACGCAATTCGCACGGCGGGTCGGGTCGTCGTACCGTTGGTTGCCTACGTCCGAAGATTATTGGTCGCGACTGATCGTGGCGAGATTCGCGTTTTCGACGTTGATGCAACGAAGACTGAAAACACTTTAACTGATACCGGCAAAACGCAGCCAGCGCCGCAAGGGAGACACGTCGGGTATCCATTGGCCGACGGCGCAACCGTCTGGTTCGCGGATGACAAGCTCACGAAGTGGACGGTTCAGGTGACGAAAAAGGAAATTATCCGCGATCCGGCGATCACCAACGTTGGCGATGCGTTCGTCGCACCGCTGCAGCTTTTCGGCAACCATCTGATTCACGCTCGGCGCAGCGCCGGTTCGACAGGCGTCACGGTGGCGTGCATTCACGTCGACAACCCACGCAAAACGGTCTGGCAAACGCATCTCGGCGTTCCCGCAGGTCGCATTTCGGTCGACTCGGCTAAGAAAGAAATCATCGCGATTTCATCGGGTGCCTCGCTGTTCCAAATCAACCAATCTGCGCTCAAGGCGGGGTATGCAGATCAACCAGCTCAGTCTGCAGCTCCGGGAAACACCGGACTGTCATTTACGGAGCCGGTTGAATTCGACAACGGAGTGGTGGCGTTTTTCAATCCGGCCGACAACAAGCAATTGCTGGTCTTTAACCCGACGTCTGCGGGCGCGCGGCTCACGATCGTCCCGCTGGGAATGCAGGACGGTCAGGCGCCATGCGTGCCGATTGCGTTTCTCGGCGGGTTGCTGGTCCCCTCCGACAAAGGAGAAGTTTGGTTGTTCAGAATTGGCGACGGCACGCCGCAAGCGCTGCCATTCCTGCCGAAACTGGAACCGGGCGAGAAGCTCAAGTGGCACCAACCCGCCACTGCCGGAGAAGGCGCGCGCGAGGTCATCATTGCCGACGATCATCGCAATATTTATCGACTTGGTGTGAAAGACCAGCCGCAGCCGCATCTTGCCGAATTGCTCGCAAACAAACTCGATGTTGAACTCGCTACCGGCATCGCCGTGGAGGGGGAAACAGTCTATGGAGTCGTGCGGACGCCGGATAAGGGGGACACTGTCGTGGCGATTTCTGCCAGCGAGTTGAAGCTTGTCAAGGAATTCGATTTGAAGGGGGGGCGTGTCACCTGGGGACCCGTACGGGTCGGCGACGTTGTGATGATTGTGACCGATGCCAAGGAATTGCGGTTGTACGACGCCACCCAAAAGGAACGCTGGGAGAAGCCGGCGGTTATGCATGGGAATCCCGCCGGACCACCGCTCGTCGCCGGTGAGAATTACATCTTTGCCGCCGTGCAAGGGACCGTGTGGAGTCTCGTCGCCGCTACGGGTCAGGAAGTGGGGAAAACCGAGGTTGGCGAACCGCTCGGCGCCGGCCCTGTCGCGTACCAAGAGCGCCTGTTGTTGTGTGGCAAGGATGGCACGCTCCATGTGATCCAAACTCCCACCGCGAGTTCCACCGGCACGGCGGGAGCGGGCGGGCAATAATCATCCGATGCGAGCCTTACCCACTATTGGGATGATTGCGGCCAATAGCCCAGATCTCACCATGACCCAGAACGTTACTCCAGATACCGCTTCCATCCG
>CAZFLF010001387.1:0-1991 GCA_964519825.1 uncultured Pirellulaceae bacterium
CCGGCTGAATTTCGGCAGCGCCTGTCCGCCGGGCGACGCGAGATCAAAGTCGCGTTGCTTGATCAGCGCGCAATCGCAGGAATCGGGAATTTGTATGCGGCGGAAATCCTGCACCTGGCAGGAATCCATCCGCAACGCCGGTGTGATCGATTGAGTGCCAAGGATTGGGAACGCCTGCATACCACGATGAACCAAGTGCTGCTCGCAGCGATCCAATATGAAGGGTCGACCCTGTCCGATGGTACCTATCGCAACGCACTCAATGAGGCGGGGGGTTTTCAGAAACACCATCGTGTCTACGATCGCGCCGGCAAACTCTGCCTAACGTGCGGTGAAAAGCCCATCGAGCGAATCGTCCAAGCCCAACGAGCCACCTTTTTCTGCCGGATTTGTCAGCCACGACGATTGGGATCCGCGCAGAAATAGGTTGAGCAGAGTTTTCGTTCAACCGGCGTTGAGGACTGGAGAAACGTTGCCGAAAGGAACGGCTGTGGCGTATTCGCATCACTCTAAATCCAGGCACGGCATTTACTTGCCTTGCTCGCGCGCGAAACGCGAGTTAGAATTCCGCGGCGACTTTCGCCGAGTTTGAGTGTTTGGGACCATTTGTTCGGTAAGGATGCCGGAGCGAAGGTTGGATGCGTGCTTCGCCAATTGTGACGTGCTGCTGGCCAGGACTTCCACGGCTGTGGCTGTGTGGAGACTGGTTTTCGTTGTTGGTCGCGATTGCATTTGGGGGAGTGCTGAATCTGCTCCTGGTATCCGCCTGCATGCGGCCGGATTGGTTGCCGTGGCCCGCCAACTTATTGGCCTGGCTTTCGGTAGGTGGGTTTTGGATTGTTTCCGCCGCGCGTGCTCACCGGAATTTGCCTGAACTCTACAAGCCTCTCCACGTCGCGGACGACCGGGGCTTGTTTCTCAAGGCTCAGAGCGAATACTTACAAGGCCACTGGTTCGAAGCCGAGAACGCATTGAACCAACTGCTGCGTCAGTCTCGCCGGGATATTGATGCTCGATTGATGCTGGCCACGATGTATCGTCATACAAGACGTTACGAGGCGGCAACGGCCGAATTGGGATTGATTGAGCAAATCGAGGGGGCGGAAAAGTGGCAGTCGGAGATTGCATCCGAGCGCCGACTGGTCCAACGGGGACTGGGGACGCAAGAGCAAGAATTGGGTGCGCAAAAATAAAAGTGGGTGCGCAACAATTGGGTACAGCTGAGAATTAACCGCTTTAAAAAAACGAATAGGCACACGCGGTGTGCCCTAGATTCGAATAGGCACACGTGGTGTGCCCTTGATTAACGGATGGCGCACGGAGTGTGCCCTTTACGTCGAACACACCGAGGGGAGACCCATGTACGAACGATTTACTGACCGCGCCCGCAAGGTCATGCAACTGGCAAATCAGGAAGCGCAGCGGTTTAACCACGAATACATTGGCACGGAGCACATCCTGCTGGGCCTTGTAAAAGAGGGGAGTGGAGTAGCTGCGAACGTCCTGAAAAATCTCGACGTCGATCTGCGGAAGATCCGACTGGAAGTCGAAAAGCTGGTGCAGAGCGGTCCGGAAATGGTCACGATGGGCAAGCTTCCCCAGACCCCCCGCGCTAAGAAAGTCATCGAGTACTCGATGGAGGAAGCGCGAAATTTGAACCACAACTATGTGGGGACCGAGCATATCTTGCTGGGACTGCTTCGTGAGCAGGAAGGGGTTGCGGCACAGGTTTTAATGAATCTCGGCTTGAAGCTCGAAGAGGTTCGGGAGGAAGTACTCAACCTGCTTGGTCACGGACTGGATGACGGTGGTGGCGGGGGTGAGCGGAGCGGACGCGAAGCGGCAGTTGGTGCGGAATCGTCCCCGAGTCAGAAGTCCAGCAGCAAGTCCAAAACCCCAGCGCTCGATAGTTTCGGGCGAGATTTGACCGAACTGGCTCGGCAAAAGAAGCTCGATCCCGTGATTGGCCGCGAGCGTGAAATCGAACGCGC
>CAZFLF010001388.1:0-1991 GCA_964519825.1 uncultured Pirellulaceae bacterium
GGCCGCACCGCCCAGCGACGGGGTGCCGAAGGGGCTTGGGTCGAGTTGCTGGGCCGTCACGGAACTTTTACCGCGGTTGTGGAGCCGAAGCGGGAGACCGCGCTGCTCGGCGCGATCGTGCTGGAGGACCTCGATCTGCTCGTCGATTGTCCCAACGAGCGCGTCGTTCCCCGCGACCCGCGCGGCGTGATCCATGAGATTGAATGACGCGTCAGTCGCGCACGGAACGGACAGCGGCGGCTCTTTCTCTGACTTCGGCTCAGTCTTCACGCCCAGCAGCTCCTCGGCTTCCGCACGGAAGCGGCGGAGTTGTTCAATCTGCGGCTGGTTCTTCTCCATCCAGTTCACAGCCTGGTCGTACCACTTGCGGGCTTTTTCTTCGTCGCCAAGTCGCCAGTGGGCCATGGCCAGGAAGAACCAGTCAAAGCTGTCGCCTCCTTGGCGGAGTTCGATGGACTTTTTCAGAGCGGTGACGGCGGCTTTCCAATCGCCCGCGCGGTAGAGAGCCACGCCGAGGGTGTTGCAAATTATCCCGTCGTTCGGGCTCAATTCGCTTGCTTTCTTCGCCAGCTCGACCGCCCGGGTGGGATCGCGGAACTTCGGATCGGGACAAGTGGCCAGGTACCAGGCCAGGTAGTTGAGGGCGTTGGGATTATCGTTGCTACGCCGAACGGCCAACTCAAACGTGGCGATCGCCTCCTTTGGCAACCCCTTCCGGGAAAGGACATCTGCAAGTCGCAAATAATCGCGGTAGTCATTCGGCATCAACCGGATCCATTCTCGGTACAGAGCCTCTTCCTCGTCCAACAACCCCTTCCTGGCAAGGATCGATCCAAGTCTTCCATAAGCGCGATCATCATTCGGCATCAGCCGGATCCATTCCCGGCACGCAAGCTCCGCCTCGTCCAGTAACCCATTTGTTTCGAGCGCGAGGATGAGAACATTGTGGGAGTTTCGATTGTCCGGTCTAAGCCGGATCTGTTCCCGCAAATGGAAGAATGCCTCGTCCAACCACTCTTTCCTAGTCAGAAGTTGCCAACCAAGGTGACCGTGCGCTATGGGATCCTGGGGCCGAACAGCTACGGCAGCCGTTAAGAATCGCACTACCGTGTCCGTGTCAGGCACGCTAACCCCAGCAAGATCGCAATTGGTCCAGAAATCTCCTGGGTCGCGCCTCTGGGCTTCTCGTAACAGGGCCGTCGCCTCCTGATTGGCGCCCAACATATACAGCGTTCTTGTAAAAAGACCCAATGTGGAAGATTGCAATGTTTTCGCCTGGTCACTGCGCGCCAATTCTTTCAGGGTGTCGACATCGATGCGCTCAATGGCCAGGCGCAGATGCTTCCGCCAGTCGTCGGATTCGGAAAGCCGTGCGACTTGGAGCAACCGCTTCCAAGTCTCGTCTTCGCGGAGAAATTTGCCGTCCTTATAAAATTGCAGCTTTGCCCAGTGGTCCAAGGCCGCGATTAGCTCTGCGCGAATGGCCTGCGCACGAACGAGGTCTGCAGCCTGCCGCGGCTCAAGGGCTTCCAGATCGATGCCGTGGGCCCGGAACACGTCATGATAATCGGCATTCGCCCGGTCCAGTTCGAGTTCGGCATTCAGGTTGCCGCCATGAACTCCCGTAACCCGCATACGGATTTCCTCGAGCTTAGACGCTGTTTCGAGATCACGACGCAGATCGTGGGTGCGGTGCTCTAGCGCTCCGCTCCCACCGCGGCTGACCAAGAAGGCCTCAGCCCGCTTAACCGCGGCCAAGGCCTCTGGCCACTTGGCCTCGCCCTGGAAGATCATCGCCTCCTTGAGGGCCAGCTCCACCTGTCGCTCGACCTGTACCAGGCGGTCGTTCGCCTCCCGTTCGCTGGCCTCGGCCCGCTGGCGCTGTACCGCTTCGGCCCGCTGTGCCGCGACTTCGGCTGCCGCGGCGGCCAGCGCCTTTTGCTGTTCTCTACGGGCTTGCGCCGCGTTGGCGTTGGCTTGCGCCTCGGCTT
>CAZFLF010001389.1:0-1984 GCA_964519825.1 uncultured Pirellulaceae bacterium
TGAGCGTCGGAGCCGAACCGTCCAGCCAGTGCGTGAGCCGCGTTTCGCCCGGAGCGAGAGCTACAAAAGACACGACTGACGTTACGTCGCCCGCCACTAGCGTCTGGATCGCCGTGAGGCGCGGCCATTCGCTCGCCGAGCTAAATACCAGCGACAGCGCGACGCCGAAGAACACAAACCCAATCAACGAGATCGCCAGAAACCGCGGCACAAGCCGCGACTGAAGGGTCGGATCGCGAATCAGGCGTTCGAGATGATTGCGTCGCTTGAGGATCAGTTCAACGAGTCCGAGCAGTCCGGTCGTCACCGGTTCTTGGACGGCGAGGACTGGAATGGCGGACTCGACGGCTATCGCGTTGACAATCTCCGCGTCGGGTTCGGCCCAGCCTGGACAAGTGAATTCCGCGGTCGACATGGTTTCGTCCTTTCGCTTCAACGTACGAAGTGGAATTGGAACAGGCCGAAGAAATAGAAAAGTTCGGCCCCGATTATTCCAACCAGTACCAACCACCAGGTGGGTGTGGCCTCGCGGCGTGGTTCGAGACTCCTCATCAGACGGTGAAAGACATCGATCATCGACACTCCAACGCCGGCGAAGACCACGAGGTTGACTAACAACACAAACGTCGAGTGTGGCACGGCGACGGAGAAGAACCAGTTAATTGGGATCGACGCAATCATGGCCAAACCACCCCAACTGGTGGTGACAATCGCCGCCAGCAGTGTGCTGCTGGCCGGCAATCGCGAGCCCGAGAGACTGTTCAAGATGTACAGCGCCGGCAATGGAATGCCCCATGCGAGTCCGGCGGCCAGCGTGCAGGCGAGCCCTTTGTAGAGCACGTCCGCGGTCCCGCCGAGCAACCCCATCGTCATGCCGTACAACGTGGTTCCCAGAATCGCCGTCGCCAGCAGCGAGGCCCACACCCACCAGCGATACCGCGCCGTCCCGTCATTCCATGCGACCGCGAAGTCCTCCGGCATCCGCAGAGCCATCCCGACGTGCGCGATGCCGGAACGTAATTGAGTCCGTAACATGTTGAGCCTCCGGATCGTTAGGCCAGGTTGTTTCGTGGCGTTACGAACCGCAGCTACGGAGGCTGATTAACAAGTCGTCAAGAAAAGAAGTTGGCCAGCATCAAGTACGCACGACCACTTGGGCGGGATTGATCGCCGCGTACTTTCCTTTCTGGGCCGTGATCTCAAATGCCTGTGGGACAGATTCCAGACCGTTGAGAACATGGGTGATGGTGGACCGCAGATGAACGCGTTTGGACGCAACGAGACGGACCGTGTGTTCCAAATGAGCCTGAGTGCTAATATCCGGAAAGAGATATCGCAGACTGCGTTCCCGCAATCGATCGACATCCACTTCCAGCGGCCCGCCGAACCAAGAAACTCCGATGACTTTCCCACCAGAGCGAACCGCTTCGATCGATTGCCGCAATGTCTGCGAACCCGCCAGACCTTGCTTGGTGCTACCGCCAGCGCACTCGAAGACCACGTCGACTCCGTTGCCGTCCGTGAGTTCGCGAATCACCGACTGAGGATCGCAGGTGCGTGCATTCAACGCGTGGTCCGCACCGAGTTCTTTGGACATGCGGCACGACTCGTCACGCACGTCAACGGTGATGAGCAGTCCGGCTCCGCTCAAACGGGCAATTTGCAGGCATTCCAGCCCCATGCTTCCCTGCCCGAAGATCGCCACCGAATCTCCCATGCGGATGTCCGCCGTCTCCACGGCGGCGACGCTGTCGCTAAGTGACTGCAAGCAGGCCGCTTCATTATTCGAGATGCAGTCATCGACTTTGACCAGAGCGATCTCCGGGAGAATCGCGACTTCGCTGAAGCATCCGGGAAGATCGAATCCGATGACTGGTCCCTGGCGACAGAGGGCGCTCCGCTCGGAGTGGCATAGCGAGCACTCGCCACACGGCAGCTTGGCCCGCGCTGCCACTCGATCCCCCACACGAAAACGATGGACACC
>CAZFLF010001390.1:0-1984 GCA_964519825.1 uncultured Pirellulaceae bacterium
TATTTCCCCTCCGCCCAGCGAAAGAAGTCGATCCGGCGGCAGCGTTCGCTGCAAAACGGAAACAGTCGCGACTTGACTACCGCGTCGGCAACCAGTTCCTTATCGCAAATCGGACAGGTTTGCGGCCGAATCATCGTGCACCTCTGAAAAAAACGTTGCGCGCTCAACGATGAAATTATAGCGCGCTTCCAAGCCCACGGGCTGCAATCGGCTTTGCCTAAAAAAGCCACGGCGGTTCAAGATGTAGGGTAGGCTGTGCCCAATGGCACTAAGTTTGTTTTGTGCTTGTCTTCAACATGTTATTCGTTTGGGATTTGCGTCGTCCGCTCGTGTTTTTCAACTTTTGTTTTCGCGGGAAGGATCGGCCGGGGCGCCACGAGACCTGATGCGATGCAATGGCCTTCAACAGACGCGGAAGAATGTGTTGATTGACCTGCGAAAGATCGGACGTGACGAGGATCGGCCAAGCGGTCAGGAGTTCTTCCAAGGCGTGCTTGAAGCTCAGCCCGAGCGGGTCGCCGTCCGGTGCAGCGCGCTCGGCTGCCTCGACCATCAGCCACCGGACCAGAAGGTACAACACCACGTGGCCGGCGACTTCGTAGCAAATGGATTGGGGTGTGTGGCTGCGCAGGCTGCGCTCCAGGCCTTGAGTCACTTTCAACTCGTGAAACGTGGTTTCGATTTCCCACCGACGATGATACAGGCCCACGCGCAGACGCACGCGGCGATCCAGCGGACGCCCGGATTCCGATTCGGTCGCCATCCGCACCCAGTCCGCGCGGCTGATCTGCTTCGAGTTCAGCACGTTGGTCACGACCGCGCTGGGGCGAAATCCTTTGATCCGATAATCGACCACGCGCAACTCGATCGACGGGGGCAAATCCAACCCGCGCCACCGCGGGCCGGTCGGTTTGTTCCAACGCACCAGGCGGTCTTTCGGTCCCAGCCGGCAGAGGGTTTTCATCTTGAGGCCGGGATATTGCCGAATGGCGAAGAACGCTTGGGCGGACTGGATCTGATGAAACAGGCCGTAACTCCAAAACCCCTGGTCCATCAGCACCAAGTCGTTTCGCCGCACGTCGCCGAGCAGGCGTTGCGCAATCGTGCGCTCGCCGACCCCGACCGGAGAGAGTTCGTAGCGCCATGGCAAACGCACCAAGGGAAGTTGCAGCATCACCATCCGAGCCTGCACCGTCCCTTTCGACTTGCCGTTTTTCGCGACGCCAAAATGATCTTTCAGCGTCTTCAGTTGCGGCAGCCGAACCGTGGTACCGTCCAGCGCCAGCAGCCGAAATTGCTTCCAGCGGACCAGCGACTGATGCTCGGCTTCGAACCGATCGGCGAGCAGCTCGATCAGCGCCGCCCAAAACACCGCCGGCATGCGGCGACGCGCCTGGACGAAGGCTTCTTCGGTGAGTGTTGTCGGGTCCTTGCCTCGCGGATCGTGTTTGGAACGTGTTGTCTTGCGTCTGCGAGCCTTCCGTCTGGCTTTGGCCGCCGGTTCGGGCAAACCGTTGGCCGACAGATCGAGCAGGCGCACGGTCAACGAGAGGACATCGGCAAAAGACTTCGTCGAGAAAGCCGCCGCAATCAGGCCCAGCCAGACCAGATTGGGAAGCGCCAGGGCCGAACCAACAATCCGCACCCCGGCCCGCTCGGCCGCCTCGGCAAACAGCGACGGCGGCAACAGCCGGGCGAACGCCCGAAAATCCTGTTGACGAATTTGTTCCCATACCTCATACCTACGTTCGTCCTTGAACATCTGGGGTCCTCCTGACCGAGTTGTCGTTGAACAAACGACTTGTGTCAGGAAGGACCCTTTTGATCAAGACAAACTTAGTGCCATTGGGCACAGCCGGCCCTACACCTGCATACGGCTCATTTCCGGTCGTTGTCCAATGCGTCGACCATGTACATCACGCCATTGCCGAACGCCATCCCCTCGCGGTCGATGTTGTTGTAGGGCGCGACCGAGACGTCGAAG
>CAZFLF010001391.1:0-1982 GCA_964519825.1 uncultured Pirellulaceae bacterium
GGAACTGAAAGGAGTGTCGGTAGACAAAAAACTCTCAAGCTCTTCGGGTTACGATGGCTGGCTAACTGCGATCGTCTTTTACAATACAAGACTCAATAAACGACCCAACTTTGCATCAAAAAGGAATCTTCCGCATGGCCTATCGAGCTTGCTTCGCGTCGAACGCAACCAAACGTTCGGCTCCGGCAATTAACAGCGTCTCGCTTGCCAGCACAAGATTGCCTCCGGTCACACCTTGTTCCTCGAGCGCAATCTTTCGCACGATGACCGGCCGCCAGTCGCTTTCGTTCCGGCTGGTTGTGCCCTGGTCAAACACTAGGATTGCGTCCCGTGTAGGCCAGTATAGGTGCTGACCGGCTAGAATGCCGCGCCCGTACCCGCGAGGTGATGGACGCGCGAATCCTGCCGCGGCTTTGAAGGGTTCCGGATATCGGCCGAGTAGCCGACCGGAGCGGATGTCGAACCAATAAATGCATTCGCCGCTCACAGCCAAACGATTTTCCGCAACTCCAAGCAAATGGACCGCGTCGGCGGCCAATTCAGCGGGTGTGACCCACAGCGGGATCCCCGTCGTGGCGTCGAGCGCGAACAAACGATTGCAGTCCGTCGGAGCGACCACGATCACGTCCCGATCGACCAGACAGGGATTCAAATCGCGATAGAAATGCAGCTTGTTCCGGTCCGGGTCGGTCTCTTGCAAGCCGGAGCGAGGATATGCCGTCATCCACCGCACCCGTCCGGTTCGGACTTCCAAGGCTGCCACGAGGCCGGCGTTGGTATTGCAGTAAACTGTGTCCTCGTGCACCGACAGCAATTGATGCGTCAATTCGGTTCTGACAGCCTCCACGGCCGGTTCGGCGGCGCCGATGAACTGCCGCCACAGTAGGCGACCATCGCGAGAATCCAGGGCCGCCACGTGGGTCTCCTCGCGAACCGCTTCACGCCGCCGCAGCGTCACGAATAGCCGCGGACCGGCCGACACCGGCGGCCCGGCCAACGAAAACTGCTCCGGCCATGCGGGTGGCCGTGGTGAAAACTCCCACAACAGCTTGCGCTCGGCCGCCAAATCAATCGCCGCCAATTGCGCGGAGAATCGCTGACGATCGTCGGTCGTCGAAACCATCGTCAAGCCATCGACCAGGAACAAGGTCATTCCGTCGGCCGTGGGTGTGAAACGCGGCACGCCCAAGACGGTGCGGCGGTCAAAAATCTCCGTCGCTACCGGACGCGGCTCGATCGCGGGCAAGGCCGATTCGCCCGTTCGCAACCGGTAAGCGTGCACTTGGTCGCGGAATGGGCTCGTCTGCACAATCGCCAGGTCTCCGATAACAAGCGGATGATACGAAAGGAGTCCCCGTGCGTCCTCTGCCACCCGCACCCTGTTCATGCTCAACGCCTCGTGTTCGACCGACCAACGAGGCAGCGGCACGCTCCACAGCGGCTTATCGGACAACTGGGCAATCTCAGGCAAAATGCTGTTCCGGTCTGACGAACCGGCAAACGTCGGCCAACCGTTCGGGCGAGCGATCAGTGGCCAGCTTTGAGCTTCGGTCGTTAGCTCATGCAGTAGATCGACGAGCTTCCCGGATCGACCGGACAGCGTCCCCATCGCCTGCGGCGCGAGTTGCTGCAGGATCTCGATTTCGATCCGAGCGCGTTCGATGTTTCCCTCCATGATCGAGGCGATGGCCAACCTGGCTCGCACTTCCGGCAAACTCAAATCGGTGTCCGGATACACGAGTTCCGTGGGCTCCGGTGAGTTGTTAAACAGCGGCGCGACCGTAGGCCAAACTTGAGCGACAGTGGTACCCACAAACGGCAACCACAATGGACGATTCGCCGCCCGGAATAACTGGTCGTGGTTGTTGGTCACGAATCGCAATCCAGGTGCGATCCGTTCCCAATACCGACGGGCCGAGTTGTAGTCCCCCCGTTCCAAGGCCGAATCACCGAGCCGCAGCAAGGCATCGTCGCCGAAACTG
>CAZFLF010001392.1:0-1982 GCA_964519825.1 uncultured Pirellulaceae bacterium
GGGACAAGACTTGGAACTACTAACACAGATCAAACTGTTTCCAAACTGTTGTTTAAGAGGTTGCGATGAGGGCATTCGGATACGAAGTTGGTGACGCCTACGAACGAGGCGTTGACGAGGTCGATTCTGGGCCGCTTTCCCTGCGAGAAGTGTCGCTGTGCTGCAGCCCCGACCAACTGCGCGTGCTCGCGAAGTTCCTGTTGCACGCTGCCGACCTCAGCGAAAAGCACGGACAAGACTTTGGCCATGAGCATCTCCGGTCCTGGTGGAAGGACTGGCAACAGGGATTCGCCGATGTCATTGTTGTGAGGGAACGAGCAGAAACGTGATGAAGAAAACTCACCCCGTGCTGGACGTGCAGGTTCGGCGCGCTGTTAGGATCGGAACAAGTCCGCGATCAGTTCCAGACTCAAACCCAAATAGAAATCTCGATTAATGAAGGGCAATATCATGAAATGGTTTACTTCCGCAGGTATTCTTTCGGCGATGCTTTTGCTGGCCGGCTGCAGCAACAATACGACTCCACCATCAAGTCTACCGGTGACTCCGCCCCCACCTGGCAAAGCACGCGTCGAGGTTCAGGTGCCCGGTGAAGTCGACGTGAAGGTGGGTAGAGGCCGCGTCGAGGTGAATGCGCCTGGCACGGATGTCGAGCTTGAACGGAAAAAGTAGTGGAGGCAATCGAATTCGCCCGCGTGCCAACGAACGGCATTACGCTCCAAGTCGCCCAGGCGGGACCAGGCGATGGACCGCTCATGGTTCTGCTGCACGGTTTCCCCGAGTTCTGGTATGGGTGGAAGAAGCATCTTCCCCCACTGGCGACCGCGGGTTTTCGTGTCTGGGCGCCGGACCAACGCGGCTACAACGCGAGCGACAAGCCGCCGCACGTGAGCGATTATCGGCTCGATACACTGGCCGCGGACGTGGTCGGCTTGATCGATGCGGCAGGTCGTGAGAAGGCCATGCTCGTTGGTCACGACTGGGGGGCCGCGGTGGCGTGGTGGTTCGCCAGCAACTTTCCAGAGCGGCTCGATAAACTCGTCATCCTCAATGTGCCGCACCCACTCGTGATGCGGCGGCTCTTAAGAACAAGCATTCGTCAATTGATGCGAAGTTGGTACATCTTTCTGATTCAGATCCCGAAGTTGCCCGAGTGGGGTGGTCGGCGCAATAACTGGGACAGTGTCGTTCAAGCCATGCGGACGAGCAGCCTGCCAGGGACGTTTTCGGAGGCCGATTTTGACGAGTATCGGCGGGCTTGGTCGCAACCTGATGCCTATTCGGCGATGCTCAATTGGTACCGGGCCATGTTTCGTTACGGCGCTCACCCGCCGAAACACAAACGGATTGCGCCGCCGACTCTGATGCTGTGGGGCAAGCAAGACAAGTTCATCAGACCGGAAGGGGCCGAGATGAGCCTGGCGCTGTGCGACCGAGGCGAACTGGTTTTTTTCGACGACAACACCCATTGGCTGCAGCACGAGAGACCCGCGGAGATTTGTCGGCGGATTGTCGAGTTCTGCCGCTGCTAGCGCTGCGGGACAGTTGGAGGTGATGGACGATCAACAGCCCGACCACGCTCTTGCCGGCGCTACGGCAGCCTCCACCGAACAACTTCCAAATGCGACTTCCCGTCCTCGCCTCGGTATGAATACGACGTGACGAGCATGCCGTCGTTGAGTTGCACAGTTGGGCCGAAGCCGCCACCTTGATCTTTTCCGACGGGCGTTCGCGCGTCGAGCATCAGCCGATCGTGAGCGAAGTCAAACTCAAACCCGTCGTCGGTTTCGGTGCCGGGAATCGCTCGCACGCCAAGTGGCGGCTTGAGATCGCGGACCGTGAAGGTCAGCAGCAGTCGCTTGTCGTGAAGCCGCAACAGCGACATGTACATCTCTCCGTAGTCGCCGATGTCGCGGATGCGGTCGAAAGTCTTCCCGCCATCGGCTGACGAGAACAAGATGAAATGGTCGGCTTGATCGTTT
>CAZFLF010001393.1:0-1975 GCA_964519825.1 uncultured Pirellulaceae bacterium
CAAACAGCGTGGCGGCGATTAGCACGACAATCATTAAAATGTCATACGTTTCCATGGCGGCTGGGCAGGGGATGAGGGATTTTTCGGTCGGGATTGAGGACTTCCGTTGGCGGCGACTTGTACCCGAAATCGCATGCTATCGCCAAGACCAATCCCGGTTGCTCTTCGCGTGCGGCGCGACCGTCGATATACTCCGCCGCCTCTCTGGGACTGCAAGGGTCGATTCCGGTACAAAGCCATTCGCTTGAACCAGCATCGATATTGGTTCGGCACGCCTCCACGGATTGGAAGCGGAAAGGTGGTCGGTCATGGCGGACTTCAAAACGCATATCACCACCAGTTGCGTGCTGGGCGTCGGTTACGGGGCAGCGGGTTACTTCTATTTGAACCTGCCTCCCACGACGTGCGGCCTGGCCACTGGATTGTGTGGAGTGGCCGGCATGCTGCCCGACTTGGACAGCGACTCCGGAATACCGGTTCGGGAAACGTTGTCGTTTGCAGCCGCGCTTGTGCCAATGCTGATGATCGATCGTTTTCAGAGTATGGGACTAACTCACGAATCGATCGCGTTGGCCGGGGTCGTCACCTATCTCGTTGTACGATTAGGCATCGGCGCGCTTTTCAAGCGATACACGGTACATCGCGGCATGTGGCACAGCATTCCGGCAGCGGCTTCGGCCGGATTGATCGCGTTCCTGGCGTGCTCGAGCGAGGATTCCAACTCACGGTACTTCAAGTCGGCGGCAGTAGTGCTAGGTTTCATTTCGCATTTGGTGCTCGATGAGATTTGGAGCGTCACCGTTCGCGGAGTAATCCCGAGGTTTAAGAAGTCGTTTGGAACTGCCATGAAGTTTTGGGGAGACGACCGCTGGGCTAACCTCTCCGTCTACGCCAAGCTGCTCGTCCTATCCGTCATAGCAACTGGCGATCCGGTCTTCATGAACTGGATGGGCTATCACGACGAAGGTCTACCGAAATTCGCGCAGAAGTGGGTGAACGAACTGCGGACGAAGTCTCAGGACGTCGTGCGACAAGCCGAAGGAGTCATTCGCCCGTTTGAACAACCGGAGGACCCGTCCAACATCGATTTCAACGGTTGGCCGATGCGGCGCTGACCGTAGCCGTCACGCTCCGCCGTGACGTAGCTCAGCAGCGGAATCGACGTTGTGTCGCGAACAACGTTTCCTGGCAATGACGTGCTCGTTCAGCAGTTCGAGCTACGCGTGGTCGCGTCTCTCCGAGACGCGCACCCCAGCGTCATTGAACGTTCTGCGACGCAAATTGAGCGTGGCTATCTAAGAACAATGTCACCGGGCCGTCGTTCACGAGCGACACATCCATGTGAGCGCGAAACACGCCGGTTTCGACTTGGATGCCGAGTAATCCGACGGCGGAGACAAACGATTGATAGAGCCGCTCGGCGGTCTCAGGTGGAGCGGCGTCGATGAAACTGGGCCGTCGACCTTTGCGACAATCACCAAACAACGTGAACTGGCTGATGACCAGCATCGCCCCGTGCGTTTCCGCCAGCGACAAGTTCATTTTTCCCGCCGCATCATCAAAGATTCGCAGCCCGACGATTTTCTCCGCCAGCCACCGGGCTTCCTCGGGAGTGTCCGCATGAGCGACTCCCAACAATACGACGAGACCCCGCTCGATTTTTCCGACGATGCGGTTGTCGACCGTAACACTGGCTTGGCTAACACGCTGGATACAGGCTCGCATGCGGGGAAGGTGTACACACTTTTGCTTGACATCTCCACTCCCCTGCCCTCCCCTGCCCCGCCGCGGCTTCCTTGTTTAACCGCAAGCCGCAGGCGTGCGTGTTGGCAGTGTGGTGTGCCGCTCCGCGTCGCAATTCACGACGGGGTGGCTGGCGGGTATTGAGTCTTGTATTGCTAGTGTCGATTTGTGACCCGCAACCCGAAGAGGCTGGGATTTTTTAAACACGGGCCTGGTGTAAATAAGCGGAGCT
>CAZFLF010001394.1:0-1974 GCA_964519825.1 uncultured Pirellulaceae bacterium
TAAGCCATTATTCGGCGCTTAAAAGCGGACCACTTTTGAGCCCCGTCAACGCATCAGGCCGCCGTTTTCTCATTCACGTTCCGCCGGGACAGCGAGATAATCGCCCAGCCGACGGCGCATCCAACCGCTGCCGCGAGCAACCAAGTTGCGGGCAAGTGCGAACGCTCTTCGATGCCCCATCCGCGCTCTTTCAATTGCGGCAGGTAATAGATAATCAGCTCCAAAAAACCGTTGTGCGTGAAGTGCAGCAGCATACCCGGAAGAATACTCCCCGTCCGCCAGCAGACCCACCCCAGCACGCACCCCAACGCCGTACTGGGAAGGAACCGTTCCACAGCCAGCGTATTGCTCGTCACGACGTGAAACAATCCAAACAGCACGCCGCTGACGAGAATGGCTCCCCAGGGTCGTAGTCGCGCGCGAAACGCGCCGAACACAAAACCCCTAAAACAGAATTCCTCGAAGAAAGCTGGAGCCAACGCCAGCGCCGTTAGGAACAACCACAGCGGCATGCGCCGAGCCTCTGCGACCAGGCTTTGCGCATTGTCCATCTGCTCCTTGCTCAAGGACGTAATGCCAATCCTTTGCGAGAGGAGCACGATTTCATGGGCAAACGGCCACAAGGAGAGTCCCAGAATTACTGCCCCCAGCCAACTCGCAGCCGGCGGCAGACGCCAACTAAGACCGGTGGCCCAGTTCACACGGCGCCAATGAGCGAACACGAGCGGAACGCCGCCATACACGATGGCCGTAGCGATCGCCACCAGCACAAACCGCGCTGACACCGATGCGTTGGTCGCTTTGCTGATCCCGCCAAGCGCCGCAAAGCTGATGGGAAACATGCAGGCCAGACAGAGCATCGCCTGAGCAATGCTCGGGGCATCCGATTGCCGCGGACGCTTCCAGAGATCCCCCCAACCGAGTCGCGCGTCGTACAAAACTGCCTCGGCGGCGAATAGCTTCGCCGCGATTGCTAAGGCGGCGAATGAGTAGAGCGCCGTCGAGATCACCACGACGATTCCCGAAAGCAGCGAACCGTTTCCGGCCAACAGGTCCCGCGACAAAAGTGATGCATTGAGCAAGGGGGTCACCAGCATCCAGCCATGCAACTCGACGCCCGGCATCAGGCTGATCAGTCCCGGGCCCAGCGCACACAACATCAGCGGAATCAGATACGCCTGGGCTTCTTTGAAACTGCGTGCAAAACTCGTGATCGCCAGCAGAATTGCGGAAAAAAAACTCGCCATGAGAAACAGTAAGCCAAACACGGCCAGCACCGTTCCCACACTAAGCCCATGCTGTCCCCACATGAACGGACCGAGACCACTCAACGAGATCGTCGCAGTCATCGCCACAAGATTGATGGTCGCCGTGAGCATCGCGACTGCCAGCACGGCAACATATTTGGCAAAGAGCAAACCGAGCCGTGGCACCGGGGCAGCAATGAGCAACTCGAGAGTCCCGCGTTCGCGCTCTCCGGCCGTCAAATCGATCGCGGGGTAAACGGCCCCCGTGATCGTCATCAAGATTAAGACGAATGGAATCAGCGCCGACAATGACACGGCGGAGGATTGCTGTTGATCCTTCACCAGCCGTCGCGTCATTCGCACCGGCGATGCGCGTCCGTCAATGCCCAGCGCACGAAGCCGCTGCGACAGCACGATGTTTCCCACCGTGCGTATGCAATCTTCGACATGGCGCGCCGCGCGCTCGCCGGACAACGATCCCTCGACTAGCCGCAATTCGCAATCCATTTCCCAAATCGAGTCGGGCTGCGATTGATCGACCGGGAACTTCGTCACGATGACTGCCAAGTCGGCTTCACCCGAGCGCAACACCTCTTCCGGCGTTTCAGGCTTGTCCGGTGGCTTTCCGTTCGACTGCGAGGCTTCAGGAAACCAAATGGTGAGTTGCGGGAGCTTCTCGTCTGGTGACCGCCTTTCCAATATCGGTCGGCTCGATTCCACCATCCAC
>CAZFLF010001395.1:0-1960 GCA_964519825.1 uncultured Pirellulaceae bacterium
GTTGACCAACAACGGAACCGCGGTGACGCTGGGCCAGTCGATCACGCTGGCCGACCTGAACGCCGGCCAGCTCAAGTTCACGCCGGCGGCCAACGCGAACGGGGCCGCTTACGCCAGCTTCACGTTCCAGGTCCAGGACGACGGCGGAACCGCCAGCGGCGGCGTCAACCTCGATCCCACGCCCAACACCATCACGGTGAACGTGACCAGCGTCAACGATGCACCGGTGAGAACGGCGGGTTCTGTTAGCGACTTGACGGTTATGGAAGATTCGGGAGTGACCTCGTTGGGGCTTACCAATCTCCTCTACAACCCAGGCGGCGGCGCGGATGAAAGCGGGCAGACGCTCGTTTTCACGGTGGCTGCCGTGCCTTCGGCAAGTTTGGGTACCATTTTGTTGGCTGACGGGGTGACGGTCGTCACGTCCGGCACGAATTATACTTTAGCTGAGTTGCAGGGAATGCAATTCAGGACCGTACACCATGCGAACGGCGGTCCTGCAGTCTTTCAGTGGACCGTGCAAGACGGGGGAGGCACGGCTAACGGAGGTGTCGATCTACTCACCGAGTCGTTGAGCATCACGGTGATCCTCGTTAACGACACGCCAACGGCGGTCCCCAGCCAGTTCTCCGTCGCCAACAATGGTATCGTTTCGGTTGGCTCACCCGGTCTTCTTTTCGGAGCCAACGATATTGACGGAGATCCGTTGACGGCAATTCTCGTTCGCGGGCCGGCGGCTGGCCAGTTGCTCTTGAATTCGGACGGTTCGTTCACCTACGTTCCTGACATCAATGTCGCCGAAACGATGCAGTTCAGCTTTGTTGCCCACGACGGCGTCGCCAACAGCTCCGTCATCACCGTCACGATCGAAATCACCCCGGAGGTGGGACCATTGCCGGGCGGGGATCCGAACAGTACTGGGACTATTGAAATCGACGATCATTTTGCCACACCCTCACCAGAGTCGCTGCCCAGCGGACAAGTCGCGGAGGCCGCCCAGACGAGTGGTCAGAGCAGCGCATTGCCACGAGAGTCGGAATGGAGCCATGGAAACGCTGTCGGCTATTCGCACGGCGAGACGCCGAGTGTTCGAGGCGTCGGTGTGAGTCACGGATTTGTAAACGCGTATATGGCGACTGGATTGACAGGCGATTCAGTGCAATACACGACCCGCTTATCCCCGTCCCCGACCCTGTTTCCAAACGTCCGAGCGGAAGCTGACGAGGTGATTGAAACCGTTGCAGGCGGCGTGATGCAGCCGCACCAGCATGTCGAACCGGAATCCGTGCGGCAAGACGATGGTTTCAGCAGGTCCACCATCGTCAGTGCAACTACCGCGGTTCCGATCACGATGTCAGTTGGCTATGCCGTCTGGATGTTGAGTAAAGAATCCATCGTCACTCATCGGTTGGTGGTGGTCACGGTCTTGGACGAGAAGTGACGCTCTGGAACCTGGGCACTTCGAATGGCGTTCAACTAGTGTGGGTCCAAGAGGGCGGGACTCGCAACGTCATCGTCCACAGTAACCCATAAATCATCTCTGACGGTTCACCGTCCCCGAGCCCACCAGTCTCATCGCACGGTCGTTCAATTGCGTGATACCAAATCACTATCATAGATTTATCATCCGAATGCTCATCGCCAAAGGACGTGTGGAACCCCGAAGTTGCGTTTCCCTGGAGAAGAAAACATGCACTCAATGTTGTTTCTGCTGACCACCATCGGATGCGGCTTCGGTCTGGAACGCCCGGAAGTTGAGTTTAAGGTCTTTCAGTTTCCCGCCGACAAGATTCCCCATATTGATGGCAACGCGGAAGATTGGTCGGTTGTTCCGGACTCCTACGCGATTGGAATGGATCAACTGCGGGAGACGGTTATACAAAGTGATCGGAATGTCCTGGGCAATTCTCGACTATGACGACGAGAACGCGGAGCGATACAGTGCCTTTTGGAACCTTTC
>CAZFLF010001396.1:0-1957 GCA_964519825.1 uncultured Pirellulaceae bacterium
GGCTCGGCAGGAGCCTCGCCCTCCCATCCATTCTATTTCGGCGGTTGAGGAGTCAGTCCCGGAGGTGTCTTGCCCGGGGCGTCCCGTTCACCAGATTTGAGAATGGCTGATCGGACGGGTGGAATATTCGGGATCGACTCGTTGGGTGGCTGCTTCGTGTTGGAACAGCCAAGCAGCGTCGCGACCAGCCACGGCAATATCAATCTGAAACGGCGCGACATTCAAGCCTCTACGTCAATTGGGAAAACAGAGTTGAATTTGCGGCACTACGAACCACAAACTGGCCGAGCGCTGCACGCCTAACCCTCGAAAGTTGAAGTAACGACCGAGGGAAAGGGGGCTGTCTTAGTCTGGCATCAGAGCAAGTTCCCCCCCCGACCGGGTCGCCAGCTCTCCAATCACACCGGGGCTTATGTTCTGCGGACCAGCGGCGTTGTAACTAATGAACCGAACGCTGCCGTCGGTTAAGGCCCAGTTGGCTCCTCCTGGATGCAAGCTCCAGTAGTGATATCGATGAACATCCAAGGGGTCCATTATTTGTCCGTTTCGGAAGAAGTCGGGTGTGGCCGAGGGCATCAGAGCCCGTTCGAAGACGCCCAACACGACGTCCGTGGCGCCGAAATGCGGAGGGTCGCCTGCACCCGCCCATTGCCAACCATACAACAGGGTCTGAGACGGCGATCGCTCGCCGATGAGCAGCGTATTGCTGGTACCATCAGTGACTGCTCCCAGCATGACTCCCGAGTTCACATAAATCATTCCGTCCTGTCCACCGGCTTCGACAAACTGGTTACGACCCGAGACAGCCAGATACATGGTGAGTGCAACGGAGTTGACACCGTTCGTCCATTCGTGATTTCGGCGCCAAGCGGACGGGCAGATAAAGATGGGACACTTCTCCGCGACCAGGTCCTTGCCGTTTGGCAGTTTCTGCCACCATGGCCAACCCGCAGGACTCGCAGACAGGTCCGCCTGGTCTTTAAGATTTCCCATTTCAATATAGGGGGCAATCCGCATGGTCCAACTCCAGAACGGACCTTCGACGGGGTAGCCGTTATCCGCCACGCCTGACGGCGGTGTCTCACGTTGGTAACTCGAGTACCAATTGGTGCCCAGGCCAATCTGATGGGCCGAGGGAAATCGCTTGTACTTATCGTGGTGATTGTGCATGGCCAGCGCCAACTGCTTCATATTGTTCACACACTGTGTGCGGCGCGCGGCCTCGCGAGCCGCCTGGACCGCAGGCAGCAAAAGTGCGACCAAAATCCCGATGATGGCGATGACTACCAATAGCTCGACAAGTGTAAACCCGCGCCTTCGACGAAGGAAACCGCCGCTGGCCATGGCCTTCTCCTGGAAAAAACGTCACAAGAACTAGAGCCATCCTACAACGACGGTTAGTGCCTTTTGAGAGGTTTAGTACTCGCGTTCCTTCGTGATTCCGGGCATTGGCACCGGGTATCGGCCGTTGGCGTCGGCTTGAATCGGGGCGGGGGAGTTCATCGCCAGTTGATCGACCGTTGGGCCGAATTCGTGTTCGCAGTTGAGCATGTCGTCGTAGGTGATGATCTGTCCTGTGTGAGCCGCCATGCGACCCATCGAGGTTACGAGACTCGCTTCCGCGCCCCGTTTGACTTCGTTGTGCGGCTTGTCCTTCACGATGGCTTCGATCAGACGATCCCATTCGAGCTGATACGGGCTCGGCTCGGGTTGCGGGAACGCCCACACTACGTCGTCTTTCTTCTCTATGTCCTGGCCTTTGAAAATGCGGCACCGAGCCGGCGAGTGTCCGGAAGTCGAAATGATCGCGGAGCCTTTTGAACCCTGAGCGTAGCTGGCGAACTCGTTGTGACAGCCAGGAATGCCGCGTCCTTCGAGCAACAACATGCTGCCATCGGCGAAGGTGTATTCCACCGAGTACGAATCAAAATTCTGATCGACATAGTCGCCGCGATAG
>CAZFLF010001397.1:0-1951 GCA_964519825.1 uncultured Pirellulaceae bacterium
AGTCTGATATTGACCATCGCAAGCTGATTTTCGCAGATCTCGATGGTAGAGTAGAAACCACATCGACCGCTGGCCGCGAGTAGGTCCCGCCACGGTTTGGACCAATTTGCATCTTGGAGTCGCACCCATGTCGACCTGCTGGCGGTTCTTGCCTTGCGCTTACTTTCTTGTGGCATCTTCGCTCGTTGGGGCTCCGCCGGAAACTCGTCCCGTGGAAGGTCTACGAGAAAATTCACCGGCGGTTCACGCTCTGACCAATGTCCGGATTTTTGTCGCGCCTGATCGCGTTATTGAGAAAGGAACGATTGTAGTTCGCGACGGAGTCATCGTCGCGGTGGGAGCCGACGTCGCGCCCCCTGGTGATGCACGAGTGTGGGACCTGGCGGGCAAAAGTATCTACCCGGGACTCATCGACGCCTTTGGAGAATTCACGGCCACTGGGCCGACCGGCGGAGCGGGCCATTGGAATGCGCTTGTGACGCCGCAAATTAGCCTAGCCGACCAGTACAAAGCAGATCCGGCCATCAACGAAAAGTTGCGTGCACAGGGAATCGTTTGTCGGCTGGTCGCTCCAGTGACGGGCATTATCAAAGGAACGAGTGTCGTCGTTACGACCGGAACCAAAAGCGGGGAACGGGCCATTTGGCGGGCGAACGTCGCCCAGCATCTGCGGCTGGGTGTGCCGCGTAGCCGAGGCCGCGATGGGTATCCCAATTCACCGATGGGCGCCGTCGCTTTGGCCCGGCAGTCCTTGTTGGACGCCAAGTGGTACGAGCAAGCCTGGGCCGCTTATCAGGCCAATCGAGCCTTGCCACGTCCCGAACGGAATGATGCGCTTGCCGCGCTGCAGGATTATCTCGACGGTCGTCGGATGGTGGTGATTGATGGAGCAAACGAACTGTATTTTCTCCGCGCCGATGGATTCGCACGCGAGTTCTCTCTGAACGCCGTCATTCGCGGCTCCGGACAGGAATACCAGCGGCTCGAGGCGATTCGAGCGACCGGTCGAGCGGTCATTATTCCGGTCAATTTTCCTAAACCACCGACTGTCAACACTCCGGAAGATTTGCGCGATGCAGAGACCGACGAATTGCTACATTGGGACATTGCTCCGGAGAACCCCGCTCGGCTCGATGCC
The DNA here is from genome assembly GCA_964519825.1 of uncultured Pirellulaceae bacterium. Lineage (GTDB taxonomy): Bacteria > Planctomycetota > Planctomycetia > Pirellulales > Pirellulaceae > CAZFLF01. Next base: position 1,139 of record CAZFLF010001397.1, read on the forward strand.
GCCGGAGTGAAGATTGCTCTCACCAGTGACGGATTGCGTGATCCAGCCGAGTTTCTCGGAGCAATTCGCATTGCGGTGACGCGCGGTTTGTCGTCGACATCGGCACTTCGCGCCCTGACGACCTCGCCCGCCGAACTGTTTGGCATTGCGGATCGCCTGGGGACGATTGAACCCGGGAAGTCGGCCAGTTTCCTCGTCGCGGACGGTGACTTGTTTGACAAGAAGACCAAAGTTATTGCGACTTGGATTGACGGAAGTCGCTATGAGATTGAGAAGCCAAAGCCGGCCGATGTGCGCGGCGATTGGCAGATCAAACTGACGAATTCTGCGGGTGCGACTCTAACGTATCAAGCGAAGATCACCGGCGATCCCGATAAGCTTCAGGGGACGGTGCAAATACCGCAACTGGAGAATAAGACCAAGGAGATCAAACTCGATAAGCTCGCGCTCCGCGACGGGCAGCTCTCTGGAAGTGTCAGCGGCAAGGAATTGAACCAACCGGGGATCGTGCAATTCTCAGCGGTCTTGCTCGCACCGCCAGATGGGAGTTGGACTTTGTCCGGTACGGTTGCCTGGCCCGATGGGACTCGAACGGTGCTGAACGCGACTCGCACGGCAGCCAAATCTGCTCAGTCCGACAAACCCGCGGATACCAAGCCCGCCGATCCGGCAAAACCAGGCGATCAGAAACTCGGCGATCAGAAAGGCGCCACGAGCGGAGACAAAGCAACCGACAAAAAGGAATCCGGGTCAAAGTCCGATGCACCCAAAATCGATCCCAGTCCTCTATACGATAAAGCCTGAAAAAAGCTG
>CAZFLF010001398.1:0-1950 GCA_964519825.1 uncultured Pirellulaceae bacterium
TTCCTAGATGGTTCAGCGGGCGGCGGAGGCTACAAGCAGTACGAAGGATTCTGCCTGGAAACGCAACACTATCCCGACTCGCCGAATCAGCCGAAGTTTCCGTCCGCGATTCTCAAACCGGGCGAAACCTTCAAGCAAACGACCGTCCATCGATTTTCGGTGGATTGAGGTTAAAAATCCTAAGGCTGTGACAAGTCCCAGCACTCCAAAGTGCGAAACTCGAACTTCGTGATGGAGTCTTCATCTTGATCACATCGCGAGCCATTGTTTCGGTGGCGATCCTCGGAACCTGTCTGTTTCTCACCGTTTCCGCTGCCAAGGCGGAAGTTGGGGACCCGACGCTGCGGACCGATCATCCGCAATACGCCGGCGAGGGTGCGTTCCAAACCGTCGAAGATTGTGCCGCCTTCGCCGCGGGGGATGCGAAGACTCCGCAGGACAAGGCGTTGGCAATGTACCTCTGGTTACTCACGCACCAATGGCACTTGTTGTCGCCACAAGAACCAACCGTTCCGGGTCAGCCACCGGATACGAAGCAGTCCGAGAACTACGAACTGATGGTCTTCGACGCAAATCGCGCCCGGTTCTCCTATGGCTATGGATTGTGTGGCACGGTGCACGCCTGGAACGAACCGTACTGGAAAGCGCTGGGCATGAACTCGCGGCGGCGTGCCTTCCCCGGCCACACGAACAGCGAGATCGAATACGGTGGCTCGTGGCATGCATTCGACACCGACATGGCTGGGCTAGTCTTTCGCCATGACGGCGTAGTCGCCGGGTATGAAGACATCGTGAAAGAGCCGACGCTGATCGTCAACGCGAAGCCGCCGCTCCCTTGCTATCCATTCGATTGGCCGAGCGATTTTCGAACCATGCAGCGCGGCTGGCAGGAAGTGGCGAAGGGAGCTGCCTGGTACAAGATGTACAACAGTGGATATGCGGCACATCCGGGCATCGTGCATTTGCGCAGTGGGGAGACCTTTACACGTTATTTCGACCGCGATCATTTCGGCGGTCCGACCAAACGGCGATTCTGGCATCACGAGCCAGGTGGGCCGTTTCGCAATTGGACCTTTGCCAACAATGGCGTGCCGGAGCATCGAAATGACCAAGCAAACTGTCGGAGTAACGTCAGCTACGCCAACGGCGAGTTCATCTATCGACCGGACTTGTCGCAAAATCGTTGGCGCGAAGGCGTCACGCATGCTTCGGCGAATGTGACTCATGCCAGCGCTAGCCCTCGATTACGCAGCGGCGATGGTGCGACCGCTTCTTGTACATTCAGCCATTTCTCTCCGTATGTGATCTGCGGGGACCCAATCGACGACGCCAATCCGATGACGGGACCCGCCACTGATGGATACAGGATCGCGGGTCAGGCAGTTGGCAAAGTGCACTGCGAGATTTCCGTCGATCAAGGACAATCGTGGAAGCCGGTTGGCGAGTTGACCGGTGAGTTCAACCACGACCTGACCGACTGGGTTAAAGGATATTACGGCTGGCACGCTCGATTTCAGTGGACAGGCGCCAGCGGTCTCGACGAGTTGACCTTTAGCACCGTCACGCAAGTATGCCAGACGATTTACCCGCGTTTGAAACCGGGCGGATCCCGCGTGGTGTATCGTTGCGGTTCGCGCGCGGTGGTCCCGATGCTGCCGAACTTCGGCCTGCCGGAAGAGACTCTGGCGGGGCGCGAGGATCGCCAGTTCCGCTCCGCAAACGTCAAGTATTCGCCTCGCAGCCGCCAGTCACGATTCGCCTACCAGACGACCAACAACAAATCAGGCCATATCGCGTTTCAAATCTCGGCGCCGCGCGAACTGCTGGAAATCAGTGCGGCTGCCCGTTTTGGAGTCCGTGTTCCGCCCCCTGAGAACTGTGATTTTCGTCTAGAACTTTCCACCGATGGCGGGCAGTCATGGAATCCGTTGGGCCATGCCGATATCCCAC
>CAZFLF010001399.1:0-1949 GCA_964519825.1 uncultured Pirellulaceae bacterium
GGTTTAGAATTGGCACGCACGTGACAAGGTACCGGTTATTTAGGCCCTAGGAGATTAGAATTCCATGTCTGGACCGATTGTGCGTTCCGCCCCCAATAAGAAGTTCACACAAAACTGGGATTCGGCCTTCGCGAAAAAGAAGTCCGCGTCGAAGTCCGCATCCACCACCAAGTCGGCCAAAAAGAAAGCTGCGAAAAAGAAGAAAGCTTGAGATCGACGTGACCGCACGCATTCTCGATGGCAAAGCCACCGCCGAGCAAATCCAGCGGGAACTGTTCGACCGGATCGCGGAATCTATTGCGGAAGACGGCGTGATCCCCACTCTCGCCGCCGTCCTTGTTGGCGACGACCCGGCGAGTGAAGTTTACGTCCGCAACAAGCAACGCGCTTGCGAACGCGTCGGGATGGAAAGCCAATTGCATCGTCTTCCGGACAATGCTCCGGAAGATGAGTTGCTTGCGCTAATCGCCAAGCTCAACAAGACCGAGGAAATTCACGGCATCCTGGTGCAATTGCCGCTGCCACAACATATTCGCACGGCCTACGTCTTAGATGCGGTCCATCCATTTAAGGACGTCGATTGCTTTCATCCGGAGAATGTCGGTTTGCTTTCGCAAGGACGGCCCCGATTCCTGCCATGCACGCCCCACGGTGTGCAGCAGCTCCTGCATCGTACTGGCCATCCTGTCGCGGGTAAGCATGTCGTGATCATCGGGCGCAGCGATATCGTCGGCAAACCGCTGGCGATGATGCTGGCCGCCAAAGATTCACGTCTCGGACCCGAAGCGGCGAACGCAACGGTCACTTTGTGCCATAGCAAGTCCTCAAATCTGTCGGAGCTTACCCGGCAGGCGGACGTGCTGGTGGCGGCGATTGGACGGCCGCGGTTCGTCACCGCGGCCATGGTTCGTCCCGGTGCCGTCGTGGTCGACGTCGGCATCAATCGCACGGATGAAGGACTCTGCGGCGACGTGGATTACGCAGCCGTTCGCGAAGTGGCGTCAGCGATCACGCCAGTGCCCGGTGGGATCGGGCCGCTGACCGTCACGATGTTATTGCAAAACACCGTGACCGCTGCGGCAATGGAGATTTGACTGTGAACTTAAATCGGCGCGGGCTCCAACGATGCGAAGAACTCGTCGATCGTTCCAGTCAATTCAAAGTGGCTGTAACGCGCGAAGAATCGGGAGCACGATTGATTGACTGTGGCGTCCACGTGCAAGGTGGTTTGGAGGCAGGTCGCGCCATGGCGGAAGTTTGCTTAGCGGACTTGGGACATGTTGATTTTGTTCCTGGTCAGCCTCAGATCTGGCCCGGTCCGGCGGTGACGGTGCGAACCGATCAGCCGCTGGCGGCTTGCATGGCGGCTCAATATGCCGGGTGGCAGATCGTCGGCGAAAAGTTTTTCGCAATGGGTTCCGGGCCGATGCGAGCCGCCCGCGGTAAGGAAAAACTGTTCGATCAAATCGGCCTTCTCGAGCGCCCTCACGGCGTGGTAGGCGTCCTGGAAAGTGGCAAACTTCCGCCGCGAGATGTGTGCCATCACATCGCCGAAGAATGTCACGTCGAGCCGGAGCACCTGACACTGCTGGTCGCACCCACCGCCAGCATCGCGGGTTCCGTCCAGATCGTCGCGCGATCGATTGAAACCTCACTCCACAAAATGCACGAATTGGGCTTCGATCTGCGCCGCGTTGCGAGCGGCTTTGGGATCGCGCCGTTGCCGCCTGTTGCGGTCGACGATCTGACGGGCATTGGCCGCACCAACGATGCCGTGCTGTACGGCGCTGAGGTCACGCTGTGGATCACCGGCGACGACGATGTGTTCGAATTGGGTCCTAAGATTCCCAGCTCGGCATCGTCCGACCACGGCCAGCCGTTCGCAGAAATCTTTCGCCGGTACAACCACGACTTCTACAAGATCGATCCGCTGCTGTTCAGCCCGGCGG
>CAZFLF010001400.1:0-1942 GCA_964519825.1 uncultured Pirellulaceae bacterium
TTAGAGGTTAGAGGTTAGAGGTTAGAGGTCAGAGGTCAGAGGTCAGAGCGGAAAAATCATTGGTCATTGGTCATTCGGATCTAGTCATTGTAATTTTGGAAGTTGAGTTTTAAGACGCGTTAATGCTTCTGCGGAGACTTTGGTTTGGTCGACGTCGAGTTCTTCGAGATTGAGAAGGGAAGTTAGGTGCTGTAGGCCCGTGTCGGTGACGGCGGTGTGCGAAAGGCGAAGAACTTTGAGTTGCGAGAGTTGCTTCAAGTGCTTCAAGGCGTCGTCGGTGATCGCGGTACCAGACAAGTCGAGTTCTTCAAGGCAGGGGAGGGCAGGGGGGGCCAGTTTCTCCGCCACCATATCAGTGACTTTCGTGTTGACGAGAGTCAAACGTTTGAGATTCGGAAGGGGTCCGAGATGATCGATGCCGGCATCGGTGATCGAAGTGTAGGCCAAGTCGAGCCATTCAAGCCGCTCGCTCCCGGCGATGTATTTGAGTGATTCGTCGTCGACCTTGGCGCCCGCGAGCGATAGACTGCGGCGCGTGCTCGCTGGACCGAGAAACCGCAGATCCGCGGCCGACACGGTGAGAAAGTCGCGGAACTCTCGGTCGAAAATTGCGGCTGAAAGGCTCGGCAATGTAGCAAAGGTCCGGGGAGTATCTTGCCCCGCATAGGTCTGTGTGAGCTTACGCACGAATTCGTCCCGGTTCTGGCCGTCATGATGGTCCATCAGGAAATGGGTTAGTCCAGCCGCTTGCGTGTACAGTCTGCGAATCTCCGCGTGGCGTTGGAGAGCTTCGCGTCCCAACGCGGATAGCTCGTCGAACGGCATCGACTGCTCGCCTCCCATGACTCGCGAACGGACGAATTGCAGCCGGTCGGCATCGAACCCACCCACCGTGAAAAATCCGCCATGCTTCACGGTCGATTCCAGGTAGACTGCGATCCCTTCCACGACCCAGAAATTCCACTTCTCGCCCACGTCACGGATTGGGTCGCCGGTCTCCTGAAACAGCTGATGCGCTGCTTCGTGATACCAAATAGATAATGCCTTTTCATCACCAGCGTAAAAGTACGAAGTTTGATTTCCCTTCAGAAAATACCCGAGTGTCACTCCGATTTTCGGTTCGGCTGCCGAAAGCTGCCTCACGTATTCGTCGCGATCGCGAAAGAACACGACCTGATGCTTTCGCTCGGCGGGCGCCAGCGACGTTGTGCCGGCAAATCGGTCGGTGAGCCAGGCTCGGGAATTCCAGTATTCAAAGAACAGCTGCCGCCAAACGGTGTGAAATTCTTCCAGCCGCGTGGCCAGTTCCATTCCCGCTGCCTGGCCGGCATCGGTGACGATCTGAAAGTGTTGCGAGTCGATCTGCCACCATTTACCTCGTTGCCAGCCGTACTTCGACTGCGCTACCTGCGGTTGACGCGATCGCGGGCGAGAATTTTCGAGAGACGTCGCGAGAATTCGTCGTGCAGCGGCGTGCGTGGGATCGTGGTACAGGACTTCGTGGAGCCATTGATAAGCGGTGGTCGCCGATCCAGATGCATTTTGTTGCTTGGCTAGTTCAAACAGTCGCGCCGCGTACGCTCGACTCAGTTCCGCCAGCTTCGCACGCCATTTGGCTTCGAGATCGGATCCGATCGCAGGAGATTTGGCTTCACCGGCTAAAGGTGGAAGGAACAAGTACTGCCGGCGTGGATCGCGTTCGACCCAGTACGCACGCGTTTGTTTGGCCTGGTCCGGTAATCCCAGTTCGTCACATTTGGCGGCCAAGGTTTGCAGTTGCTCGCGGAAGTCGTCGTCGAGGGGCGCGCGGAGCGATGGTGACTGCGCGAAGCAAATTGTAGAACTCAGCCAGAGCATTGCGGCGGCGATGTGGACTTTGGCCGCCGAGGGAAAATGGGGAGAGCGCAAAGAGATTGTTGGAAAGTTTGGGGTTAGCAAGGTT
>CAZFLF010001401.1:0-1939 GCA_964519825.1 uncultured Pirellulaceae bacterium
CCGAAGTCCGCATACGTCGCCCAACAGCCGGTATCTCTTCATAGGCTTGATGCGATCGTCGATCGGTATTGCCGGCCGGAAGAACGGTGCTTCCTGAAAGTAGATGTGCAAGGGGCCGAACGAGACGTGCTGGAGGGCGCCGGCAAGTCGCTGGGACGATTCCTGGGAGTTCAACTCGAAATGGCACTGACGCCTCTCTACCAGGGGGAGACCTTGTTTGAGGAAATGCTGCGGCTAATGGCCGACCACGGCTATTGCCTGTTGTCGGTGTCCAACGGTTTTGTCGATCAGAGCAGCAAACGACTGCTCCAAGTAGACGGGATCTTCTACCGCCAGCAGGCGCTCGCGCGGCTGGCCGCAAAAGCTGCGTAACAGTTACGTCAGTCCCTTGATCGGTTCACCGAGATAAACGTGGTGCGGGCGGTCGAGCGAGTCGTGCCAAGCTGTCGATTCGGGCAAGCCCAACGCGCGATAGATCGTAGCAGCCATGTTCTCCGGCTTTTGCGGGTTGTCGGCCGGATAAGCGCCCATCTTATCCGATGCGCCGATCACCCTTCCGCCTTGGACGCCGCCTCCAGCAAAGAAGACCGACTGCACAGCTCCCCAATGGTCGCGGCCGGGAGATTTGTAGTATTGGGGGAGCAGAGAAACTTTGGGTGTGCGGCCAAACTCTCCGGCCATGACGATCATCGTACTGGCGAGCAACCCACGTTCGTGCAGGTCGTCGAGCAACGCCGATAACGCACGGTCGGTAGGTGGGAATAGCTTGTCCTTGAGGTGCGGAAAAGCATTGCCGTGAGTGTCCCAGGTCTCGTTGTTGCCCAAGTTGACCTGCACGAGATTGACTCCCGCTTCAACAAGTCGCCGGGCCATCAACAACGACCAGCCAAAGGAGTTCTTGCCGTACCGTTCCTGCTCCGCGGGAGCGGCTCGCGTGACGTCGAGCGCGCTATGCACCTTGGGATCCGTGAGCAACGAAATCGCGTCCTGCCGAAAGTCGTCGAATAGCTCAGTGCGCGCCGAATGCTCGAGCATCCGCCGCTGCTCGTCGAGCGTCTGTAACAAAGCCAATCGGCCATGAAAGTGCTGCTCGCTCAGACCATGTGGCAACGACAGACTGGGAGCCTGAAAGACGCGAGCATCCGGCTGACCCCGTTCCTGATGATCGAACTGAAACTGTGGAAACGCACCATACGAAGTCGTGTGAAAGGGGGAAGCCTCGACAAACCACGGGTCACGGTGCGTTCCCATACGACCGGCGAATTGTCCGGGAAGCACGCGAGCGGAATAGTGAACCAATCGATCGGGCAGCGCAACGGCAGGCGGAAGATTGTTTCGAGATTTCGACACCGCCCCCACGATCGCCGCAATCGATGGATGGTCCGTCGGACTGGGCCGAGTCGGGTCGAAACCGGCAGGAGCATCGCTGCGCCCGGTGAGCATCATATGGTGCCCCAACGAATGGTCATTCGTCGGGTGGGTCAGCGAGCGGCACACCGCCCACAGATGACTGCGCTGCGCTAACAAGGGAAGATGTTCGCAGATCTGTATTCCGGGAGTCTTGGTATCAATCGGTTGGAATTCGCCGCGAATCTCGCTCGCTGCATTAGGCTTCATGTCAAAGCTGTCATGCTGTGCGAGGCCGCCTGACAGAAAGATATAAATGCACGCACGGGCTGGTGCGGCCGTTGTAGATGACACAGTTCCCGGCGACGCAGCGCGCAGAGCTTGCAAATGGTTCGAGCCAAGTCCCAGCAATCCAACCGCACCCGCCTGAATGGCAGTCCGTCGTGTGACGAGCGGGTGTCCGAATGCTTTCTTGGAGTCCGGCATGGATACGCTTTCGGTGGGATTCTCGATTCCGGCGGCAACTGGAGAAGATTCTCCGTGCGACCTGCGCGGCGGTCAAGCGTATTCCGCTTGTTCGTTTAACCGCAAG
>CAZFLF010001402.1:0-1938 GCA_964519825.1 uncultured Pirellulaceae bacterium
CCCGCGACAAAGGGCTGGCCCGATACCGCGAGTTTGGTTTCCAGGCGGTTGAAGGGGATGTTTGGAGCGAGCAACCGGAGATCACCCTGTATGCCGGATCGATGCTGCGACCGGCGATTGAATCAACGATCACCGCCTTCGAGGAGAGAGAGGGGGTGCGGGTGACTCGCGTTTACAATGGATGTGGAATACTGGTCGCCCAGATGAAGGCTGGACAGGTGCCCGACGCTTACTTTGCCTGCGACGTCGAGTTCATGAACCAGGTGCGCGGGTTGTTTCCCGACCCTCACGAAATTTCGCAGAATGAGTTGGTCATCTTGGTAAAGAAGGGGAATCCACTCGGAATTCTCGCGTTAAAGGATTTGGCCCGGCCTGGCTTGCGAGTCGGCATCGGTCACGAGAAGCAGTGTGCGATGGGTTGGATCACGCAACGCACGTTCGACGAAAGTGGCGTGCGAACCGAAGTGATGAAGAATGTGGCGGTGCAAACGCCGACGGGGGACATGTTGGTCAATCAAATGCGTTCCGGTTCGCTAGATGCCGCGGTCGCCTACCTGAGTAACGCGGCCGGCTCAGCGGGATTTCTCGACGCCATACGCATTCGGGGCCTTCAGTGCTCCGTGGCCACGCAGCCGTTCGCAGTGGCGAAGGATTCCGCCAATAAAAACGTCGTCGCACGTCTGCTGCAAGCGATCCGAACCGAGTCGTCTAAAGAACGGTTCGCCAGCGAGGGATTTCGGTGGGTTGACGAGAGGTAGACTGCTCATGCGTGACCCGTCGCCCGCGGCCATCCCGTCGCCCCCCACACCCGCGTCGCCCATTTCCACCTCACACCGCGCCGGCTCCGACGCCCCGTTTTTTGTTGTCATGATGATCTTGGGGGGGAGCTACGTCGCGCTAATCGTAGCACTGCTCGCCGCCGACATCAGGTACACGTCAGCGAAGCACTTCGTCGAGGCGCTCGGCAAGCCAGAGATTCAATACGCGATCCGGCTGACGCTCATCTCCTGCTCGATCTCGGCCCTGTTGTCGATTTGGGTGGCGACGCCGCTGGGGTATTTAATGTCGCGTTTCTCGTTTCCCGGACGTTGGTTGATCGACATGATCATCGACATCCCAGTGGTATTGCCGCCACTGGTGATCGGGCTGAGCTTACTCATTCTGTTTAATTTGCCGCTCGCCGGGAGCTCTCTGGAGCGGCAACTCCAAACTCATCTCGGTCTGCGCGTGACCTATGCTGAGCCGGCGGTCGTGTTGGCTCAGTTCGCCGTTGCGTGCGCATTCGCCGTGCAAACCATGCGGGTCACTTTTGATCAGATCGACACGCGAGCCGAACAGGTCGCGTTGACGTTGGGTTGCCGCCGCAGCCAGGCTTTTTTGCAGATCACGTTGCCGCAGGCCTGGCGCGGCATGGTCATGGCACTGACAATCGCTTGGGCACGGTCCCTCGGCGAGTTCGGACCGATCCTGGTCTTCGCCGGAACAACTCGCATGCGCACCGAAGTCCTCTCGACGACGGTTTTCCTAGAGTTGAGCGTCGGTCAACTCGAAGCCGCGGTGGCGGTTTCGCTACTGATGGTGCTGGCAGCAATGGCCGTGCTCGGCGTGGTACGGCTGGTGGGAGCGAAGGTGGTGAGATGATTGAGCTCGACAATGTCACCGTCCGCGCCGGATCCTTTGGGTTGACTCGCATTGACTTGGCGGTCCCGGAAGGTACGTACGCTGTGTTGATGGGGGGGACAGGACAAGGCAAGACGACACTTCTGGAGGCAATTTGCGGGTTGAAGCCTGTGGCCAGCGGACGAGTACTGCTGAACGGCACGGAGGTGACGCGCTGGAAGCCAGCGGATCGCGGAGTGGGTTATGTTCCACAGGACCTCGCGCTCTTTCCCACACTGACGGTGCGAGGACACCTCGAATTCGCGTTGCGCCTGCGTC
>CAZFLF010001403.1:0-1932 GCA_964519825.1 uncultured Pirellulaceae bacterium
CTGGGCGGAGTTTACCCCTGCGGAGCAAGCGGCGTTTGCGCTGAGCCGCAAGCTGACGTTGGAACCAAATCGCCTTGCCGATGCGGATTTCGAACTAGTTCGCAAGCATTACACGGACGTGCAAATCCTGGAGATGATTCTCTCGGTCGCTGGCAACAATTCCATCAATCGTTGGAAAGAGGGCGTGGGTGTCCCACAGTCCCAGAATGGCGGTGGTTTTGGCCGACGAGGTGACGAAAAGTCCGCGACTGAACGTCCAGAAAGTCACGGCTACCTCACTCCAACTTCTGAAAAGTTCCTCACGAAGATTTCACTCGTGGCACCGGTTGTCTCCGATCAGGCCACCGGGAAGCCGTCGCGTCAAACGGTCTGCAATCGTCCGAACCTGGAAGCCAGATCCGTGGTAGAAGAGAAGTTAGAGTCGGCGCGCCAGCGAATGCCGCGACTTCCATTGGTTGAAGAGTCTAAGGCGCGGGAGATATTAGGCGAAGATGCACCAAAAGATGCGCTCCCGCAATGGATGCGGCTCTTGGCGAATTTCCCGTTGTCGGGAAAGCGAAATATTTCGAGCATCCGCTCAGCGGACGAAAAGGGAGATCTCACCCCGTTACTCAAAGCTCAAGTGAGCTGGATTATTGCACGGCAAGATCGAGCCTGGTACGCGACGGGTCAGGCAAAACAGCGTCTTTCGAAGTTGGGCCAGACCGATGACCAGATCTATGCATTGGACGGCGACTGGACCGAGTTCACCCCAACTCAACGGGCCCTATTCACGGTCGCCCGCCAACTGTCCGCATCACCCATGGTGTTGACCGATGATGAGGTGGCGGCTGCCGTGAAATTAGCTGGACCACGCGACGTGGTGCAGTTGGTTAGTTACACCACGAACCGTGCGTCCTTCGACCGCGTCACGGAGGCCGCTGGATTGCAAGTGGAGAAATAACCACCGTGAATTACCAGGCGACTTTGGAGTGCGGGAATGAATCTCGCACTTCAAAGTTCGCTTGTTTTCTGAGAGACTTTGTCAATAAAGGCACTGACAGCCGCGGCCGGATCGCCTTCCGCGGCGGAGCCTGGGCTGCGCAGAATTGCATGTTTTGCTTGCTATCCACCCATTGACTTCGTTGACAAGTGATCCGGTACATGCACGTTTTGATCGTCAAGGATTCGATGGCCGTTCCCTTCGGGATGAATCGCTCGCGAGGATCTCGATGATGCGAAGGCTTTCACTGACCGGCGGCCGCTGGCTGCTGATTCTGCTGTTCGCCACGTCACCATCCCGGTCGAATGCGGACGATCGATCGCAATCACCGCCGCGTTTACGGCCTCGCCTGCCGGTGCTCGACGATGACGAGGCTTGGCGGCGGCTGCCAAAAGTCGACGGAGAAATCACGGACCGACGACTGCCGATTTGGGCCAAGACGCTAGCGGGGCCGTTGCCGCGGACTACCGCGACGATGTTGGAACTCGACCACCTGTACCGCACGAGCGACGCGTTGGATCCGCGTCTGCGAGCGACAATGCGCTGGGTCGCGGCTCGCGCCAATCAATGCTCGTACAGCCAGCGGTATGCAGAGGCGGATCTGCTCCGCGCGGGAATGACGCGCGGGGAGGTGGATCGGCTGGAATCGAGCTTGGCCGCGCTGTCCCCGACGGAACGTGCGGCGATTAAATTCGCTGAAAAACTAACGCGGGCGGCGGACTCGGTCACGGACGAAGAGGTTGTGGAACTGGTCGCCGCCTTCGGCGAGCAGCCGGTCGTGGCGATGGTCTTGCAAATGGCGCACGCCAATTTTCAAGACCGGCTGTTATTGACTTTGAATGCTGATGTCGAACCGGATGGGCCATTGCCGCCACTCGCGGTTCGTTTCGTTACGCCGGCCAGCGGAGAGTCGATCGCCGCCCCGCGATTGGACCCAAAGTTGGATAAGC
>CAZFLF010001404.1:0-1920 GCA_964519825.1 uncultured Pirellulaceae bacterium
GATCGTACAGCTCATCCTGTACATGCAACCATTCGCGCGGCATGCCCTTAGTAACCGGATGCTGGTCGTCGCGAACGACAATCGAGAAGGGATGCTCGGGCCCATGGTGCCCGCCTGCACCTTTGCTCGTGTCGCGGACGAGCTCACCCTTGTCATTCAAGTAGACGTAAGGCCCTGTTTTCTCATTTCGTCCACCCCAGCCACCGAGTCCGATCATCTCATTGAACTCCTTCCAGTCGCCGAACGAGTTGTTGGCCGCATGGATGACGACAAAACCGCCGCCGTCGCGGACATACTGAACGAAGGCATTCCGGGTCTCTGTGGGCCAATCCGCGCCGTTGTAATTCGAAACAACGATCTGGTACTTCTTGAAATCGGGCTTGAAATTCGGGTCGGTCCCTTCCTTGGCCGTGGTGGCGATGTCCACAGCGAACAGCCCAGTTGCTTCTAAGTAGCTCTTCATCATTTTGCTAGTTTTCGGCCACACGCCGTGATTGTTCTGGCCGTCGACGATCAGTGCCTTCATGGTCGGTGCGGCATTCACGAGGGAACTGAATCCCAAGCCGGCCGCGAATAACAAGGCGATCAGATTCTTACGCATCGAAGTTGTCCTCAAATTGATTTGAACAAAATAAATGGCTCTTCGCTTACGCTACCACGTCGAGGATGGTTCTGCCGCCAATCACCAGCGGCCGATTATTGCGATCGCGAATTTCATTGGCTGGGTCGATCCCAAGCAGTTGAAAAACCGTCGCAGCCAGATCCTCGGGCTTCACTGGATATTCATCCGGGTACATCGCGTTCGCGTCGGACTTGCCATACACAAAGCCGCGCTTCACCCCTCCGCCAGCTAACAAAACGGTATAACACTGCGGCCAATGGTCGCGGCTTTCATTCTCGTTGATCTTCGGAGTTCGTCCGAACTCGCCCATCCACACGACTAGCGTTTCGTCGAGCAATCCGCGTGCAGTCAGGTCGTCGAGCAGAGTCGGCAGCGTTTGATCGGTCAGTGGCAACTGATACTTATCAACGATTTTGTACATTCGGGAGTTATCGAAGCCATGGGTGTCCCAACCTCCTTTTCCAATATCGCGCCCGCCAATGCTGTCCGAGAAGTACACCGTTACAAATTTGACGCCCGATTCGACCAGCCGTCGTGCCAGGAGGCAACCCTGGCCATAGGTGGTGCGCCCATACTTGTCGCGGAGCTCGCTCGGTTCCGCGGACAAATCAAATGCCTGCCGCACCCGGTCGGTGGTGAGCATCCCAATGGCCTTGTCGTAATACTCGTCGAGTCCGCTCGCCTCGGTGGAAAACTCCAGCAACCGAGCTTGCCGATCGACGATGCGCTGGACTTCGCGCCGCCGTTGCAGTCGTTCCAGCGACAGGTTGGCCGGCAGGCTCAATTCCGGCAAACGAAAGTCGGCGGAATTAGGATCTTCCAGGATTCGTAGCGGATCGTGTGCCTTTCCGAGGAAACTCGCATGCTGCCCCGGCACCACCGAGCCGTCGCGGATCACATGCGGGTAGGCCACAAAACTCGGCATGCCGTTCTTATTCGGCGCGAGATGATCCACCACGCTGCCATAGGCGGGGTATAAGTCGAGCGAATCGCGCAATCGTTGATCGTCGCTCGGGGGCTCATGGCCGGTGATCGCATAGTAACCCGCCGAGGCGTGGTTCTTCATGTGGTGGGTGACACTGCGAATCAAACAGACCCGATCCATCCGCTTGGCCAGCTCCGGAAGATGTTCACAAATCTGAATCCCCGGCGCGGAAGTCGCAATCGGCTGATAAGGACTGCGAATCGTGTTCGGCGCCAGTGGCTTCATATCGAACATATCGAGCTGGCTCGGCCCTCCCCACTGAAACAGGAAGATCACCGACTTGGCACGCGGCGCGATTGCGGCTGGCCGTGTT
>CAZFLF010001405.1:0-1919 GCA_964519825.1 uncultured Pirellulaceae bacterium
AAGCACGTTCACCGTTGCCCATTCCGTCGCTGATCGCCAAGGCCACTTTTCCGTCCAAATCGATCACGTTCATGTCTCCAAGTTTTGCGATAGGTTGTCGTGCGGTGAACAGGGATGGGCGTCGGCGACCATGGCCGGATGAGGCCCGCAACCGTTTACGATGAATTGCTGGAACGCATGAATTCGTTCCTCGCAAGCACCGAGCAATCCTCGATGAGGACTGGAGTCGAGACCGCGTTGCACGTCGCCGAATAGTCCCATGTCCTCCCGTAAGACCTGTCTAGTTATCCCCGCCGCAACGCGGCCCCACGCCGCGGCGAGCCAACGACGCATCGGGGACGCCGAGCTACCACTCCGTCCAAACTGACGGACCACCGCATGGGAAGTTCGAGTCCCGGTCGGCGTCACACAATGACACAGACTGACCGCATCCGTGAATGAGAACAGCAGATTGGGAAAGATGTGATGCTGCCAGTAGTTACCCGTGGGTGTGACTCCCAATCGACGCATCAACCACCCCTCTCCATTTTGAAACCATTTGTCGACTCGCGAATGGGCGCTGAATGGGAGCGTTGTGCCAAAGGCGGTACGGTGCGGGTGAAGAACATGCGTGCTGCGTTCGGGGCCGGGATTCTCACGAAACGTTTCCGAATGGATACACGGAACGTGGTACGCCTCCAACGAATTTTCAATTGGGATCTTCCAATTCACGTCATAGTCCGGTTCCCAGGCCAGCGACTCGCGCCAGTCGTCGCCAAATCTCGTGGCACATTGCTCGGCGAAATCTCCCAATTGGTCTCGCAGTTCAGGACCGTCCGCCGCGAGCGAAACAAACACCAATTGTCCGCAGCGAGCCACTCGGAAACCGGCCAAACGATGCACATCACGATCGAAGGGGGTGAAATCCTTGGGGGACGGAATCCGCCGCGTGCGTCCATCCGCGCCGTACTCCCAGCCGTGGTACTGGCAACGCATGGTGCGAGCGGTCCCGCTTCGTGCATGCGTCAACAAGCAGTGCCGATGGGCGCATACATTCGAGAATGCTCGCAATTCGCCGTCAAAATTCCGCAGCTGAATTGGCATTTCCAACAGCGTGGCCGTGATGAAGTCACCGGGGCGCGAGAGCTGGCTCCAGGTGGCAACCACATGCCAACTGGAATGAAACAGAGCGCGAAGCTCTGCGGCGTATTGCCGCGATGACGAATACGCATCGGGCGGCAACAGCGGCGGCATAGAGGTCGAGGACACGTACATCGACTTGATCTCACAGCCGACCTGCAGCTGGCAGGCCGACCAAGTTTCGGGACGTCTCGCGAATCACCCGGCGTGATCGCCAGAACAATCGTCAAGACCATCAACCAGTAATCCAGGCGACGTGGTATTCCTTGACTCGAACCAACGCACTGCCGTCGTCACCGAACAACACGAATTCGAACACCGCGAACCGGCCGTCTCGACGAAGGAAACGGATCTCAACCACGCACGACTCGCCGGGCTGAGGCATCCGACCCAACTCAATACCGCCAAATCGCACAGGCAGCGTCGCGCCCGGAGCCACTCGCGACCAACACAACAACCCCGTCGCGTACAGGCAGGCGTCGATGGCGGCGCTCGGGACAATCCAGCCCTCGACCGAACGCTGCGACCCAGACAACTCAATCAACGCCGGGGCGATGATTCGTCCCCAGGCAACGTCCTGATCGACCCGAACTTTGCGTAGGCACTGTAGAGGTGGCCCCAGGTACATTTTGGAACCGCGAATTGGATATTGAACCGGTTCCCAGCCGTCTTGTAGGACGGGCACCTTGCCCGTCGCCGAATAAAAGACGGGCAAGGTGCCCGTCCTACTTTCCAAAAACGACGGCTCTTGCGAGACGGAATTCCGGTGACCAGATTCCTGGGAGCATTCGCTGCTTAAT
>CAZFLF010001406.1:0-1919 GCA_964519825.1 uncultured Pirellulaceae bacterium
CTGCTGGACCAAACGCTGGTCGTGATCATGGGCGAGATGGGACGCACGCCGCAGGTCAACGGCAAGGCGGGGCGCGACCATTGGCCGCAATGCGGCTTCGCGCTGCTCTTCGGCGGCGGAACGAAACGAGGTGTCGTTGTCGGCCGCTCCGACAAGCACGCCGCCTGGCCCGCCGATCGGCCAGTTTCGGCAGGAGACATGGTGGCGACGATCTATCGCTTGCTGGGAATTGATCCCACACTGACCGTCCCCGATCTCGATGGCCGTCCGGTCCACATTTGCCACGGCGGCAGTCCGGTGGAGGAAGCGATCGCCTAGCATTGTGGCCCACCGGGCCTCCGGCGGGCAACATTAAAGATCAGGCTCTGGAGAGATGTCTTATGCACCGTCGCACGTTTGCACAGCGGCTTGCACTGGGAGCGGGCTCGCTCGGACTGCTCCCGCTGGGTGTGGCACAGGTGAGTTGCGCCGTGGACGATGTGCCGGTACCCGGTGCGCCCGGCGAGGACAAACCGCACGAGCCGGTCAAACTGGCCGACTTTCAAGCGTTGGCCGCTGCCAAGCTGCCGAAAGCCACGTTCGACTACATCACCACGGGGTCCGCGGATGAAGTCACACTTCGTGAAAACGTGGCCGCGTTTCAGCGCATCCGGATTCTGCCGCCGTTATTGACAGGAGTGGCCAGCGCGGATCCTTCGACCACCGTACTCAAGCAGCCGATTCACTTACCGGTCATGCTGGCCCCGGTCGCGGGTCAGCAGATGTTTCATCCGCAGGGTGCGCTGGCCGCCGCGCGGGCTGCTGCTGCTGCCGGCACCGTGTACGGCGTCAGCAGCAGCGTCGGGCATAGCGTCGAGGAAGTAGCCGGCGCAAGCGATGGTCCCAAATGGTTTCAGCTCTACGTGCCCAAAGACCGCGCGGTCGCGCGCCGGTTGGTCGAACGGGCCGAACGGGCCGGCTATCAGGCGCTCATCGTGACCGTCGACCTGGGCGAATGGAAAGACGCCGATCGCAGGAACCACTTCACGCTTCCCAAGGAGGTTCTGGTCAAACATCTGCGTGATGTTGGGTTCACGCATATCTATATGGACGGCGGCGTTCGGCGCGGAACCGACGTGCTGGTCGCATTGGCTCTTGGGGCGAGAGCCGTGTTGATCGGCCGTCCGTATGCCTGGGCTTTGGGGGCGGACGGCGAGGCTGGCGTACGCAAAGTCCTCGAACTGTTACGCGATGAATTCCTGAACGCGATGGTTGCCACAGGCTGCGCCAGAATCAGCGACATCCGGCCAACACTGCTGCGTCGTTAGCGCACGAACCAGCGAATCGCGTCGTGCGAAACGTGATCGGAGAACACCTCTCCCTTGTTCAACGGTCAGCTAGCCCAGCGTCGCGCCACTAGCGCGTTCTGTCCCCATTCGTCGCCGTATTGAGCGACGATGCGGGGATCCTCATCCGAGAGGTCAAATGCCTTGCGCGCCTTGTCGGCCGTCAGGATATCGATCGCCGTACGGTTGAATTCATCGAGCGAGTCCATCATGCCGCGCTGATCGACATCGCGCCGAATGCGATCGAATTGTTGAAGCAGCTCCACGCGGTCGTTAAGCCGTCCGCCATCGACCGTCAGCGTGGAGTCGGAATCGTCTACCACATCACGGATTCGACGATCCGGGCGAACGGTTCTTGACCTATGCCGGTCTGGCTGCGGCTGGCGTGGATGAAGACACCGTGTTGTCGCACCAGCTCACCCAACGTTTCAAATTGCTCTTGAGACTTGAGGAAGTGCTTCTCTTGCGCCATCATGACATTGGCCTCCTGTTGAGAATATCGAAGCGTGCCGTAGCACTGCCCCTTTGGCTACAGCACAATATCTCTCAACCGCCGAGAGAGAGTCAAACTATGACCTGGAAGACACTTCTCAG
>CAZFLF010001407.1:0-1905 GCA_964519825.1 uncultured Pirellulaceae bacterium
GCTATCTCGGTCCGGGTGCGATTGTCGTGTCTGTCCCCGGCCAACGACAAATCGAGTCAAAGATATTGTTGTGCCAAGGGGACGACGAGCAGGGCGGGAGTGAAATCGTTCGGGCGTTTCTGAATTTTGATGATGTCCGCAAAGTCCTCGTCTTTGTCAACAGTCGAAAGCAAGTTGACGTCATGACAAGGGCTTTCCAGACGGATCGCTTCGCCAAAGTTCCTGTCTATGGCCACCATGGTAGCCTCGCCAAGGAGGAACGGGAGCGAACAGAACTTCGCTTTAAGTCGGACGAACGGGCTGTTTGCGTCGCTACAATGACCTTGGAAGTTGGGATTGATATTGGCGACATCGACCTCGTGGTCTGCATCGACCCACCCTTCTCGTTGTCGAGTTTTTTGCAGCGGATTGGACGCGGCTGCCGTCGTTTGCAGGGACTAACACGAGTCTTGTGTGTGGCGAGGAACCGGGCGGGTGAGCTGATGTTCGAGGCGTTGCTCAATCAAGCAAGGCTTGGAATGCCTCCCGGACCAGTTCCACCTCTTCGGCGGTCGGTATTGATTCAACAAGTACTTGCGTACTTGAAGCAGGTCGAACGCCATGGACGGAGCACTGAGCAGTTTAATCGAGTGTTCGTATGTTTGGAAAAGCCGGCGTTCAGCGAGGAGAATGTTGGCAGCGTGATTGCCGATATGACGCAAAGCGGTTTGCTCGACTGTACTGGAACAGATTCATTCCGACCTGCGAATCATGGTTGGGATTTCATCGAAAGCAGCAGAATATTCTCGAACATGGCCCCGCCTAGCCTTGAGGCGCAAGTGGTCAATGCCGATACGGGAGAACTTATTGCGACCGTGGCTGGAAGAGGTCCTTCTGACAGCGGGATGCGGATCGCCGGGACTTCCTATAATATTTTGGCAGGAAGCTCAACCGAACGGATTCTTGTTCGCCCTGGCGGAGAGCACACTGGCAGCCCAACGTACAGCACGAGCTTTCTCCCCTACGGCTACGACATCGGCGTGGCGCTCGCAAATCTACTGCAACTCGCTCCAAATACCTTGGTTGTTCTTGAGCAGGCCGACGGAGTTCTGCTGTTTACCTGGCTTGGAAGGCTCTTCAACAGCGCGATTGCCCGCAGCATCCAAAAGCACGGTCAGCAAGCGGCCGGCGATGCGTTCTTCATTCGTTTTTCAGGAACGTTTCCGGTGGATGTCCTCGGCACCGTGAAGAATGCCGTTCAGGACGTTTGTGACCGAAATCCGCTCGGTGACATGCAAGTTGAACGAACCGTAGACATGGGCCCATACTTCTGCATGCTTTCGAGCAACCTTCAAAAACTTGCGCGTGAGGACTGGCTCGACCGAGAGTTCCTGTGCAAATGGTCGGACGAGAAGACTCAAATCCTGCGCACGGATGCAGCCAGTGAGTTGGGCGGGGAGCTACTCGCGATTACTCGCCCGCGTGACGTTCGATAGAGATTTGTCTCCCGCTCGTTTCCAATGCACGGAGTTATGGAAGGCGAAAAGATTGAAATCCACCCGACTTGTTCGAGTTCCTGAAATTCATCGCGTCACAGAACGGGCAGGACGCAATTGCACACGATTCAGTGGACTGACATACGAGTAACGCCCAGCATCAACGCTGATTCAGCCGGGACTCACGCCGGCTGGTGTACGTGCGTTACGTTGGACTTAGTCTGTCTATGGAGTCAGGTAATTTCGCCCGCTAATCCATAAGCTAGTTGCATTGTGGAAAAGCCATCGTCACGCGCCGAGTCTCGCCGGATTAGGCCAATTAATCTGTCGTCCGGTTCGCTTGTCGGGATGCGAATTGCCGCCGCGGGCCTGCTGTCTTGTACCTTTAGCCGTCGATAGACTTACGCCGGTTCATCACCAGTCATTCGAG
>CAZFLF010001408.1:0-1904 GCA_964519825.1 uncultured Pirellulaceae bacterium
GCCTCGGAGCCCTACCCGAACCGGAATCCACCCATAGATTCTGCTGACGAGGCAAGAAATATGGCCATGTCAAGAATGCTGGCGGATTCGAGTTTTTTGACGAATCGTCGCCTATGCCATTCATTATTTCGAAGTTCGAAGCCGATCATGTTGGCCGACGTATGAAGCGCCGCCGCTATTATTTGTGGTTCTTTGGCCCAAAAGTCAAACTGCCGATTTATTCACAGTGGCAACCTTAGGATCATAGCTCGGTGCTGCGGAAATGCGTGTCTACCCCCGATTCAGTGTCCGCACTCTGGCCATCTTCGTGACGCTGGCCTGCGCGTATTTCGCATGCTGGGGACCGACCAAACGACCCGCCGCCACTCGCCAGTCCACCAACAATTGGACCAGTGATGATGTCAATGACACGCGGGAGCAGCATGTGAGCCCAGTGCAGATTTCCCTTAACACTTTTTGAAACTGTACCGGAATGCCGGCCAGCAACACACTATTAGGACACCACCCCAGCTCTAGTTAGCTGTGCGAGCCATGCAATATTCATCGCGAACCGGTGAAAATGTTCTCGACCTGTTCGGCGGCAGCGGTTCGACGTTAATCGCTGCCGAGCAAACGGGACGGCGGGCATTCTTGATGGAACTCGACGCGCTCTACTGCGATGTCATTGTGCAGCGCTGGGAGAAATTCACCGGCAAGAAGGCTGAGCGAATCGCTGCGTTGCGTAGTTCGAATGGCGTTGCGGCGTGTTGAGCTACTGAACCTCAACGACAGCGCTGGCCACATTGCTGACACGCCGCAATCCCTCTTGGCGACGCCAGTCCTGGCCAGTGATGAATTGCATGAACAACACCAGCGTGCCACTGAAAGTTTTAGGATTCTTATTGGAAAACAAGGGGCTGAACTTAAAGTGCAAGTCGCTTTGCCGCGTTACCGCAGGCTGCTGGACGTACCAATAACCGGCAACTGGCCGTGGAAGATCTGGGCGAAAGTACTGAACGCACAACGCACACGACTGGAGAGAGCGCGAGTCGCTATCGTCGTCAAACAAGCACGGGGCCAAGCGTGGCCGTTATGTCGCGTTTGCCAGGGGCACTCGCACGAAAATTCAGACAGCCAACTTATTGCCGTCAACTCAAAATCGATGCGAAAAGGTGAAACGAGCGAAGAAATCAACCAACTCGTGGCCAGGGCTCTCAACTGGCTGGCTAGTAATGAGTTTCCAAATGAATTCTTGAAGTGGCAAACAGAGGCGTGGGGCGAAGTGCCCGCGGACTACGGTCGCAAATAGGTGGCATAACCAGAACGCGTGGTCGTTAAAGTTCACTGACAGTGGAACGCTATAAGGACGCCGCGATGACCGGATCTG
The DNA here is from genome assembly GCA_964519825.1 of uncultured Pirellulaceae bacterium. Lineage (GTDB taxonomy): Bacteria > Planctomycetota > Planctomycetia > Pirellulales > Pirellulaceae > CAZFLF01. The sequence continues at coordinate 1,367 of CAZFLF010001408.1, forward strand.
TCGCGTGGCTCGATAACTTCAGCGGCGGCGCTGGCTGCTACGGTGTTTGTTTAGCAGGCGCGATAGCGATAATCCGCCGGAAAGGCCGCGGATTCCTTTCCGCAGGCCGGAGTCGACACCGTTCCAAGTCTCGCCATTGGTGTGGGGAATTGGACCGGAATTCCTGGTCGGCCATCTCTCCGTCTGCCTTTGATGTGCGTCACACCATGTCAAGATGGTGGCATCGGAAAGTGGAGCAAGATCGGCACGGTTGCGCTGCCGACCTGTGCGAGCAAGCAGTTGGGCCAACGACGAGCGGCCCGGCAACCCCCGGAGTCCTTCACGCAAGGCGGAATCCACGGCCAACCAGGTTTCGCCAGGCGCATCGGCAACTGGCCCGGCTTGCGGGCCGGGCCATTTTCCCGTCCGTCGGTTGTGGGCATCACACCACCGCAAGATGATCGAAGTCGAGAGTCGTGGCAGACTGTTTCGATTCCGTGCGCCGCGATTTCTTGCCAGAAGCTGGGCGAGTGAGTCGCTGGTCGCGAGCCCGCGGGAT
>CAZFLF010001409.1:0-1898 GCA_964519825.1 uncultured Pirellulaceae bacterium
ACCAGTCGGCCAGGGTAACGTGCAGATCCGCTGATTCGGCCAGCGTCTGGCAGCGCTCCATCGCGTACCGCTGATCGGGGCGGCGGATCAATAGTGGCACGTGCAGGAGTTCTTCGTGCAACAGGTCGCCGCATTCGCCGACATGCCCGTGTTCTCCCAACGGATACCCGCGAGGCGAAGTCGCGATCAACAAGGTTCTGTCCAGTAGTTCACGTTCGGCCAGCCAATCGAGCAGCATTTCCAGGCACAGGTCGAGCACAGCAATTTGTCCGGCATAAGCCTGCGTGATTCCCAAGATTTCGTCGGGATCCGCATTCTGTCCCAACGACCGACTAGGTGGCTCAACAAAGTCTGGTACGGGTGGATCGTCTTCGTCGGCGAATCGTTCGCGAAATTCGCGCGGGGCGTCCCACGCACCCCCCATGCCACGAAGGTGTAAGAACAGGCAAAACGGGTCATGCGGGCGCGACAGCCAATCCAGCGCCGAGACAAACATCCGACCGAGCTCCGTTTGTTCCAGCGACATGGCGGCACGCTGTGCATTCTCGGTCTGGTGCTCAATCCGTTCGTCGAACGAGTCTGTTATGGATAGCTGCTGCAATTGCGGCTCGTCGGACAGCAGCGCCGTGTGTATCCCGGCCTGTTGAAGTTGCTTCCACAGATTCCGGGAGTCGCCGGTGTCGGGAGCGAACGGATGACGTCCCGCACCGATTGTTCGATAGGCACCCGCCAAGGTCGGCGCGGTTACGATCATGTGCTCCCACAGCAGTGATTGGCTCGCCAGCCGATTGAACGCGGGGGTTTCGACCCAGGTATTGCCATACGGCCCCAAATACCCGGCACCCAATCGGTCCACCAAGATCACAATGGCGTTTTGGCGGTTCATGTGTGGAGAGACGATCACGACAGGAACGTGCGTTCCACGAACTTCGTGTCGACCCAGCCCGCGGCGAAGTCAGCGTGTTGCAGCACCTTCTTATGGAACGAAACGGTGGTCCTGATCCCTTCGATACGCAACTCCTCGAGCGCTCGCAGCATGCAGGAGATCGCTTCAGCACGAGTCGGTTGATAGACGATCAACTTGCCGATCATCGAATCATAATGCGGCGGCACCGTGTAGCCTGCGTGAGCGTGGGAGTCGAATCGCACGCCCGGCCCGCCGGGAACAAACATCCGCTCAATCTTGCCCGGGCAGGGTTGAAAATTCTTGTCGGGATCCTCGGCATTAATGCGGCACTCGATCACATGACCCCGTTGCTCGATATCAGCTTGGCGAAACGGCAGCGGTTCTTCGGCCGCAATCATGATTTGCGTGCGGATTAAGTCGATGCCGGTCACCAATTCGGTTACCGGATGCTCGACCTGAATGCGGGCATTGACTTCGATGAAATAGAAATTATTTTCCTGGTCAACGATGAACTCCACGGTACCGGCGTTCGTGTAGTTGGCCTTCTTGATGAGTCGCACTGCCGCGTCGCACATCGTCTGTCGTGTTTCCGCCGGCAGATTCGGCGCGGGGCTTTCTTCGATCAACTTTTGGTGCCGTCGCTGTGTCGAGCACTCGCGTTCGAATAGATGGACGACATTGCCATGATGGTCGGCGACGACCTGCACTTCGACGTGGCGCGGGCGCTCGACGTACTTTTCCAGGTACACACCTGAGTTGCCGAATGCGGCTTGGGCTTCCGTCTGGGCTTGTTGGAGTGCGGCTTTAAGTGCCAAATCGTTGGCGGCGACGCGCATGCCTTTGCCGCCTCCACCGGCCGTGGCTTTGATCAGCACTGGAAAGCCGATGCGATGAGCCGTCTCGAGCGCCTGCTGTTCGTTGGTTAGCAATCCGTCGCTACCCGGAACGGTCGGCACCTTCGCATCTCGAGCGACTTTGCGCGCCGTATTCT
>CAZFLF010001410.1:0-1889 GCA_964519825.1 uncultured Pirellulaceae bacterium
CGGCGAACGTGGCTTCCGGATGGCGCGGTTCAAAGGCCGCCGTCCACATTCGATCCCTGGTCAGTGCAAACAGCCCGTCTTCTTTGGGAGCGATCGCGGCATCGATCACTGGCGACTTGTCGGCAAGTTGCTGATCCAGCATGAGTTTTTCCGTCGTCACGTGAAACATGCGGATCGAACCATCCTGATAACCCGCCAGTACCGTGCGGCCACGCTCAGAGGAGCGGAGCGAGCTGATCGCGATCGAGCCGGTAGTGAGATCATGCACCATGGTCAATCGCTGCCCGTCGCCGACGGTGTCGTTCTCGCGGGGCACGCGAAACCACGCGCGTAAGCCGCCGCGTGAATCGCCGCAGACAACGGTCTCTCGACCCAAGACAAAACCGCAAGCTGTCACGCGCGCGGTGGATTCCCGCAGCAGGTGGACTTCTTCGACTACCGCGATCGTCGAGGTATCGCGCACGTCGAATCGCTGCAGCAATCCGTCCTCCCAGACCAGATACACATTGTCGCCACGTCCAGCGATCAGGATTCGGACCGGCTTGTTTGGCGTCTGTCGTCGTACGGGTAATTCAAACGAGGTGGCTTCGTAAGTCGACTCGCCGGTGAGCTGGTTTTTTTGTTCCGTCAATTTGCAGAACTTTGCCTGGCCGTTGTCGGTTACCAGCGCGGTGAATATTTCGCGCGCTCCGAGCCCGTCGCCATCCCCCAGCGACAAGTGATCCAGGAGCATAATCGGTGAATCGGCGAGCTTCAGCGGCTCGTTCCACTTCGCCTCCAATACTTGATGACGCAATTGACCTTGCGGCGTTCGCTGCACGACCCCGCCGTCCCACGTCGCATATTCGCCTGCTTCGAGCTGTTTCCGCAACTCGGCAGGGACCGCGTCTGATTCGGGGAATCTCGCCGTAAACGCGATCGTTCCCAGCCGTATTGCTCCATCGGATAAGCCGAGCACAACATCGGGATGTCCCAGCGTTGTCGACGCGGAAGTTGGTGTGACTCCGTCAAGCAGCTTCCGATTCACCAACATCTCGCCGGTGTCGATCCTTACGATTTCAAGCGAACCATTGCGGTCAATCCACCACGCGGTCGTGCGAAACTCGTCGAGCCCCAGAGCGAGGAGCCCCGCGCTTTGGTCTCCGATCGATCGAGTCACCGGCTGACTGATCCGCGCCGGGAGAAACAACGGTGCCACGACTGAAAACAGGAACAGGAATACCATCGATACCGCCGTGATCGTGCCGATACCGCCGACGGTGATACACCACTTCGCCGCCACGTCCGCCGCGCGCACTCCCCACCGCGTTTGCTTGCGGCGGCCACGGCCCGTGAACGGGCGGGAAGGAGGAGCGGTAGTCATGTTGCGGATACCGATGATGGTCGGTGCAGCACGTCCTGGATCGAAATGAAGGGCGCGTCATGAGTCTCGGTTAAACCCAGCGCTCCGCTCTGGGCGTGCCACCAGATTCATCCGCCTAGAACGTCGGTTTGAGCCCGACTTCCTCGAGGGACTTACGGGCCATCGCGGCGGTCACCGGATAATAGCCGTCCTTGACCACGACCTCCTGGCCCTGCTTGCTGAAGATGAACTTGATGAACTCGCGCCGCAAAGGATCCAACTGTGAGCCTTTTTTCACGTTCGTATACACAAACAGTAATCGGGTCAACGGATACTTGCCGTTGTACACGTTCTCCTGGGTGGCAGCAATTTTAGGCGCCGAAGCATCCTTGGCCAACGCAATCGCTTTAACGTCCGAGGTCTTGTAGCCAATTCCCGAATAGCCAATCGCGAACTTGTCAGTGGCAATTCCTTGGACCACGGCCGCACTGCCGGTCTGTTCCTTCACGCCGTTCTTGAAGTCCCCTTCACCCAGCGCTTTTTCTTT
>CAZFLF010001411.1:0-1887 GCA_964519825.1 uncultured Pirellulaceae bacterium
GGCCTCGCGCAGGCGGCTTTCGCGCTGGGACGCCAATTCCTCGACGCGTTTCTGGTGGTCAACGGTGGCCAGCCGCAGACTTTGGTCACACTGCCGTTGCGCGGCAATCTTTTTCGTGTCAGCTTCTGCGGCGCGGAGCTTTACCGCCGCATCCAATGCAATGTCGGCGTTGGCGATCGATTGCTGAAACTGATCGAAGGTGTCCAGCGTCTGTCGAACGATCACCGGACGCAGGACAACGTAGACGATGGCGACGCACCCGCATGAAATGGCGCCACCGGCTGCGATCCACAAAGCCAGTCTGAGATCCTTCGACATCGGTTGCAGACCACTAACGGCCGCATGTCTGCTCGGAGCACTCTGTTCCGAAACAGTTACCTTGTGTGGAGGCGTTGTTGCCAGTCCGACGCCAATTACACCCAACCAGATGACCATGAGCATTCCGACCAGTGCGCCGCTTCCGAGAAACTTCGGCACCCACTGATGGCGAAACTGATCGAGCCACCCGGTGGCTCGGCCAACCTCGCTCGGATATCCGTCAAGCGGCGCGTTCGGATCGCAAATCCCCCGTTTGGGCTCTGCTTCTTGTGCGGCGCGGTGGCAGCGGCGGCGGCGCAGCACGTGCCACGCCTGTGCTTCCAGCCCCCGCAGCTCTTGTCGACGCTCCTCCACACGGTCTTGAAATTCGCGCAGTGCCTGTTGCAGCGACTGGACCATCGACGTGTATTCAGCCCGCAGGCGATCCTGGACGTCGTCCCATTCCGAACTGGTCCGACCGATTGCTTGCTCCGATTCCGCTGAGATTTTGCGATATTCACGATCGTGCTCGGCAATCGCGTTTTCTACCGCGACTTCGTATTCGCGGGCAATCTGCGATAGATAACTCGAATGCTGCGATTGCAAGACAGCCCGTTCCCCCTGGTGCCGAGCCAGCAGCCGCTGGCGATCGCCGGCGAGTTGTTCAGTGAGCGTCGCTTCGCGGGCTTCGTGGCTGGCACGGACTCCCGCTTCGGCGCGGAGGCGCTCGGCCACGAGCAGCGACAATTGCTCGATGCGAGACCGTTGATCGTCCAGAGAAATGGGAGGGGTGGCGTGCGTCACGGATTTTCTTCGTCCGAGCAATCTCGCTCGACTTGCTCCAATAAATGCGCCAGGCGATTGATCACGGACAATGTCAAGGTGAGCTGCGGAGAGAGCGGCTGCAACAGCTCGCGTTCAAAATCCAATGCGTTCTGATCGTGCCAAAACGGCCGCGTCAACTCCCATTGCTCGCGCAGCCGCTTGGCCGATTTGGTCAGCAGCATGGCGCCAGTATTCATGTCACAGATTCGCATGGGAGAATCGCAGTGAGAGGCGTAAGTTTCGAGTCAGGTGCTGGGAACATGGGGTGGCTATTCCGAATCCTTATGACCCTGGTTATTTCCTGGCGGAATAGCGGCCGGCGCCTGGATCGGAGCTGACTCCGGGGCGGTTTCCAGGCTCTGATAGTCGCCGACATACTTATCAAGCGCCCGCAACATCCGTTCGAGCGAGGCGGCCGCACGCGGCAGATCCGTTTCCAACCAATTATTCATCTTTGCCAGCTCGCCGTAAAAGTCATCCAACTCCTGCCGCAGTGTGTTGATCCAGCGCTTAACTGCTTTAACCTTTTCTTCACACAGCCGCAGGCGTCGCTTGGCGCGCTCCAACATCTTCTTTTGATCGAAGCAAGAAGGTGTATTCTCCGAACCGTAATGCAATTGGCAACGTTCCAAATCATTGCGAGCCTGGATAACCCACTGCTGGGCTTTGCGGGTCTGTTCGGGCCAATACCGCGCGCGATCCTGTTGCAGCCATTGGATGGCCTTGCGCGCTTCCAATGTCAGCATCACGACCGCGTCCTCCGCG
>CAZFLF010001412.1:0-1882 GCA_964519825.1 uncultured Pirellulaceae bacterium
GCCAGCTTCCGCGATGACCACCTCGCGGGGATCGAGCGTGATTTCGGCGTATTGCATTTCTTCCCCGAATATTTCGTAGTCGATCTCGTCTGACCGCCGCGCGGACCTGGGCGGCACCGCATCCGCAACAACCGCCGCGTCAAGCACCATGTCCGGAGCATGGAAGATCTCTTGGCAAGCCTGACACCGGATTTGTTTGCCGGAGACTTGTTCCGTAAGACGATACTGCTTCCCACATTTCGGACATTTCATGGTCGACATGGCAATTCTCCAGAGAATTGAAGAACGGATCATTTGCTGGAACCGATGTTCCGGCAGAAAGTGGTTCAGTAACTAGTATTTGAAAGGTAGCTGAACTAGCCAGACTTCAGTGGCTAAATTCCGGCGAGTTCCGGTACCCAACAGTGATATGTTGGCGGATCGCTAGTCTTGTGTTCGCTTCAAGGCCCGCAAGATTACCGGTTGACGCTCGAAAGACAACAGCCTCTCATCTGAGATTGCATTTTGGAGGTCACCGTGAACGGTCGAATTGCATTGGTCACAGGTGCTGGGCGCGGGATTGGCCGCGCCTGTGCCGAGGCGCTGGCTGCGAAAGGCTACCGAGTGGCCGTGACGGCACGGTCCGCTGACGAGTTGCAGGCGGTCCGCGACGCAGTCAACACACGCGGCGGCGTCGCGCTCGCCATCCCGGCCGATTTGTTGGAACCAGAGTCCCCGCGAAAAATCGTGGACCGCGTATCAAACGAATGGGGTCCGGTCGAGATCCTGGTCAATAACGCCGGAATCGGCAGCAGCGCAAACCCAAAACCGCTCGTCGATTTCGACGACGACTTTTGGGATCTGACCATGATGCTGAATGTCACCGTGCCGTATCGGTTGACCAAACTTGTCCTGCCGGCGATGCTCCGCGCTCACTGGGGTCGAATCATCAACATTTCGTCGATCAACGCCAAAGTGCCAGCCCTCCACGGTGCCGCGTATGTAGCCAGCAAACATGCAATTGCCGGTTTGACCAAAGCCACCGCGCGGGAAGTCGCGGACCAGGGAATCACGTGCAACGCCGTTTGTCCCGGTGTCACCGCGACTCGCTTGAACGATAAGCGAATCGAGTACGACGCCCGGCGACTAAACAAGACTTTTGCGCAACTCGAAGCTGAAGCATCACCGCTGGGTCGCCGAATCCTGCCGGAGGAAGTTGCTGCGGCGGTCGAGTTCCTGGCTGGCGACGGTGCAAACGCCATCAACGGCCAACTGCTCAACGTTTGCGGTGGGACCCTAATGAGTTAAAGGTGATCTGGATCATTGGCGGGCGTTCGCCAAAACCTTTTCCAGTTGGACTTCCTTGCCTTCTTGCCGTTTGCTCTCGTCGGCGGCTTCCATGAAGGCGTAGATTTCGATCGTCTCGTCAGCGGCAACAGGGGGCTTTCCGGTCCGGAAAAACTTGACGATTTCCACGACGAGTGGCTGATACCCGTCGTATTTTCCGACTTCGCTTTCCCCTTTGTCTCCGACCGCTTTGCCTGTATAGCCATTACTCTCGCGGAAGATTCCGACGCGGTTCCCCGACCATTTTCCGGTCACAACGATCTTTCCATCTTCTTGCGTGCGTACGACCGATTGGCATCCAGTTCCCATCACGGTGAACAGCGATTCCACGCCATGGATGCCGTACCAGAACAGATCGGGATGCGCCGCTTCCAGATTTGCCGGACTGGAAGTTTCACACAGTGTAACTTTTCCAATCGCACCGCCGCGGACCTCTTGCGTGAGTTTTCCGTACCGCAAGGAGGACGACGAAAAAACGGGGACACCCGCCTGCTTGGCCGCGTCGAAAATCGCGATTGTGTCTTTCAACGAGGCGGCAATGGGCTTGTCGATGAAC
>CAZFLF010001413.1:0-1879 GCA_964519825.1 uncultured Pirellulaceae bacterium
CGTCCCCGCCCGGCCCAATTCGTCGATCGACCATTTAGCGACGTTAGTCTTCTCACCTTTGCGGTCAACGGATCCTCGCTGCGTCAGATTGGAGGACTTCAGGTCCAACGTGCGCAATTCCTGGTTGTGGTAGTCGTACAACCGTCCCTCGGCAAACGTGAGATGTTCGCCGATCGCACCCAAATAGCTCTCCGTCCGCAGGTCGAATATGGCTCCACCGTTAAAGAGCATTTGATCGACTCCCGCGACGGTTGAGCCGCCTCCCTTTTTGCCGTTTTCGGCCAATTGATAGTACAGCATCCGTCCCGTCGCGCGATCGTAGCAGGCCGGCACCGAGCGACCACCTGGAATCAGCAACCTGTCTCCGATAGCCACCAGCGCCCCTTGTGGGGCCACACCGGCAAACGAATCGGTGTTGTGCGGCTGTTTGATATAGATCGAGCCATCACCGTCGTTGGTCCACAGCACCTCCCCCGTCTGCGCGTCGAGTGCATGCAGGAAGATTCCCATGAACGGCCAGATACCGGCGGCGAAATAGACCCTGCCGTCGGCAATCACCGGCGCTCCACGCACTGGCCAGGCAGATATCAGCCGTTCATTCCCCAGAATCTTGCGGTCGGAAGGTCCACCCCGAAATCGCCACAGGAGCGAACCGTCGCGCGCCCGCAGGCAATAGAGGTAACCATCGTCGGAGGCAAAATACAGCTTGTCTTGCCAGGCCAGTGGTGCGAATCGCACTGGTCCTTCGGCGAAGAACCGCCAGGTTTCGGTCCCAGTCTGTGTTTCGTAGGCGGTGACACTGTTATCGTGCGACGAACCAACAAATAGCTGCTGCCCCGACACAATTGGCTCATAAGCGGCATCAAACTGCAGCTTGGGCTGGTCGGGCCAGGCGGGTTTCAACCGCGGCAATTGACGCACCCACTGCAGGCCTAGTTGTGCCGGAAGCTCGGTGGGCGACGCAGCACTACGCTGCGCATCGTAGCGCCACATCGGCCAGTCACCGCCGCCGGCAACGATCGGCGAGAGGACCGTCGCGAGGATGCAGGCAATAACAGCACGGCGTGTCGCAACGGACATGAGACATTCCAAACACAAGTGGTAGGCTGATGAATCGCGGGGCAGGTAGCAGATTCAAACTACCATACCCGGACCCGCGCAAGATTCCCAGCCAACCGGTGTGAGCGGCATCGATTACATCTTACGCAACCAGCCAATCGCCCCCCCAGGCACGCTGATTTCTTCGCCCTAACTTCCTCGGCGGCCGTAAAGATTTCGCGAAGAATCTGTCTCGGTGAACTCAGACCAGGATCCCTTCGATTGGCTGGCCGATGACGACTTGGTGTGTGCGGCCCATGCCGTCTGGAATCGTCGTTTGCGGATTGACCCCCAGAAGATGGTAAATCGTGGCAGCAAGGTCCCTGGGATCATGTGCCCGCTCCACGGGATAGGCGGCCGAGTTGTCGCTCGCGCCGTAAACTATTCCGGCTTTCACTCCGGCGCCGGCCAGCACGAGTGAATAGACCCACGGCCAATGGTCGCGCCCCGCGTTCTTGTTGATGACCGGTGTCCGGCCGAACTCGGCATTCACGAGCACCAGCGTCTCGTTCAGCATGCCCCGCTCGGCCAAGTCTTCGATCAGCGCGGAAAAAGCGACATCGAGCGTGGGAGCCAGTGATTCCCGCATCTGTCGAAAGTTCTGGCTGTGAGTATCCCACGAACCTTGCGGAGTGTGGCAGTAGCTGACATTGATCATCGGCACACCGGACTCCGCCAGCCGGCGGGCCAAGAGGCACCGCTGACCGAACTCCGTGTGACCATACCGCTCGCGGGTCGATTGGGTCTCGGCAGCCAGATCAAACGCCGCCCGTGTGCGGTC
>CAZFLF010001414.1:0-1874 GCA_964519825.1 uncultured Pirellulaceae bacterium
GCCAGCGTGCCGATGTGCCGCGGTTCCAGCTTTTCTTGACCGTACGCGAACTCAACCGTCACGTCATCCGCATCGCCGTTGCCGGGATTTGCCAGATGGATTGTGTATTTCGCCGCTTCGCCGTACGCAATGTCCTTCGGACCGAAGACCGACATTTCCAATTGCGGCTGTTGGACCTCGATTTGAGCCAGCGCCGATATGGGTCGAATCGTCCAGTCGACGAATAGAGCAATTGGCTTACTGTCCGTTGGCGTGACCCGCAGTGTTAACGTTTCGGTTGCCCGGGGAGCCAGCCGTCCGATCGTCCAAACAAACCTTTGCTCGTTCGGCGAGTCACTTACCTGCTCTGCCTCGGCAGAAGAGCCAGCTGCCACCACTTTGGCCGAACTTGGTAAACCGGCCCGAACGAAGACATCGTTGGCCTCGGTATCGCCGTCGTTATGGATGCTAATCGTATAAGTAGCTTGACTGCCAAGTTTCAACGCCTTGGGACCATGAGTCTCGACGCGCAACGCGGGCCCGCGCGACTGCAACACCGCTTGCGACTGCTCGACCTGCGCCGGGCTAGCCGCAGTGATTGCCGGTTGCGATGCTGACGGTGTGCTCTTCGGTGCCGCCGTGGCATTTGACTTAGCCGGAGTTCGCAGTAGTCGCCGCGCCGTCGGACGATCTCCGCTGGTATCTCCCAAGTCTGACTTCTTCAGAATGGAACTTCCCCCGCGCGGATCCGCGTCGTTATTGCTAAGCGGCTTGCTGATACTATTCGGCGAGATCAACTCAGGACTGTTGAGTTGCTCCGCGAGCCGTGGGCCGCGCGCATGGGTCGGGTCCGCTGTGACTGGTCCGAGTACCGCCGTGCCTCTCGCCGGATGGTTCGTTCCTTCGCGCGCTTTTTGCATCCGATCCGCTACGCTCGGCCGTTTCACGATCGACGGAGCGGTCGACTTGTCCTCGGGAGTTGTAACTCCGGTCTGGAACTCGGACTGTCGAATCGCCGGAGTTGGCTCGTCGGCAGGGGGCGTAAATTCGCTGGCTCGTGGAATCGCCGGTGTCGGCTCACTGTCGGTGAGCGATGCCCGAGCACTGCCAGGAAACGGTCGTGGTTCTTCGGTCGACGCGTCTTGAGCGCGCACTATCACGACCAGGCAACCCACAGCCAAGACGACGCCCGAAAGCGTCAGAGCGGTACGAGACATGACAGTACCTCTGTTTCGAAAAGACCTAACGAAAAGCGCAGCATTTATCGTCGTGCGGATCGCGCAGGCTTGAGAAAGAATTTCGGTTATCGCAACCGGGTAAACTGGGTGACCTGCGGATCGGTTGACGCTGCTGGAGTACTATCACCGCTGGCGCGATCCTCAGTTGCAGACCGCCTGTCATTGGTAGTCCCAATCAATCTTCAGTGAAATGTCCGCCATGCTGACAATCGACGGTTCCCAAGGTGAAGGAGGTGGACAAATCGTCCGCTCGTCGTTGGCATTGGCGACGCTGACGGGGATGGCAGTCCGGATCACCAGGATTCGCGCCGGCCGCTCGCGACCAGGATTGATGAGACAACATTTGGCGGCGGTTAACGCTGCGGCGGACGTGGGGGGCGCCGAGGTCAGCGGCGTCGCACTGGGTTCGACGGATCTGACGTTCCGTCCCGGCGCGATTCGGCCTGGAAATTATTCATTCCACATTGGCTCGGCTGGCAGCACGACACTGATTCTGCAGACGATTCTCCCGGCATTGATGACCGCAGACGGCCCGTCGACCGTGACCCTCACAGGCGGGACACACAACCCTCTGGCTCCTCCGTTTGATTTTCTTCAACTGGTGTATCTGCCGCTCGTGAATCGAATGGGGCCACAGGTCGATGCCGCGCTCGTGCG
>CAZFLF010001415.1:0-1873 GCA_964519825.1 uncultured Pirellulaceae bacterium
GTCATGGTCTTTCCGTCCTTCGAAACCACCCTCGTCCCGGTAAGCGCGACTTTGCCGTTCTTTTTCTGTACGAATGATGCGGTGTAGTCGTCCACTCGCGTCAGGGCGAGCGTGTCCCACAATGGCGATCCCGTGTATGGGTGTTCCTTCCCATCGTAGGTAACCGTGAACTCAACGAGCGTCGGCTTCCCGTCTGCATCAATGCCTTTCTGCACTGACTTCTCCTGCTGCCCCGTGACTTGGTAGATGCGAGTCTGACTCTTTGGCAGCGGCCCTGGTGTCATCTTTGACTTGGTAACATTGAGTTCCCAAGTCCCGGCCGAGAGATGGGCGCCCTGACCCAGAACCGATTGGCCGCAGAACGCAAGGACCGCCACGACGATGAGAAGTTTTCTCGTCACGAGCTACCTCCAGATCTAAGAAGGCCAGTAAATGCTGGCCTTCTTACTTTCTCGGGTAAAAGCAGCAACAGTTTGCGCGCGAGAAGTGCTACCTACCTTCCGAGATGTGTCACGGCTCGGCTTTCGCCGCCAGCGTCGCCGCATGCGCCGTCTGCTTCTCCTTGCGTGCCATGTTCCGCGTCTGCCACGACTTGCTCTCGGTCTTCGGCTTCGGCTTCAGCTTCTTGTGCGACTCACGGCTCGGTGGCGTTGTGGTGGATGCCATGTATCCTCTTTCGGTGTTTGTTGTCAGGCACGCGTGTGTGCGCGAGGTCGTTACAGTGTAGTCGTCCCGGATGACGCGGTTCAATGAATCGCTGCCGGGTGAAAGGCTACCGAACGCAGGTGCCTTGCGACGGCGGCAAGCCACAGAATCGGGCGTCGTATCACTATGAGTAACTCAGCATGTCCTCAATAGCGATCGGTGATGTTCACGGCAATTTACAAGCCTTGGACGATCTGCTGGCCCAAATCGCACCAACCGTCAGTGAGTGCGACAACGTCATCTTTCTGGGCGACTACATCGACCGCGGACCGGACAGTTGCCGTTGTATCGATCGAATCCTTCGCTTTCGCCAGGAGTCTGCAGCCACTGTCGTGACGCTTCGAGGCAATCACGAAGATTGGCTGCTCGAGACACTGCGCGACTACACGCGTCACTCATGGCTGCTGGCGATGGATGCATTTCCAACGATCGAGAGTTACTCACGCGAAGCCGCAGACGTTCTGCGGTCGGCGATGACGGACGCCGGCTCCGCGGCGTTGTACGCGCAACCAATCCGTTTACCGTACGATGCGTTCTTCACTTCTCTGCCAAAGACCCATGTTGAATTCCTCGAGAGCTTGAAGCTTCTTCACGAGACAGAAGATGGCGTTTTTGTACACGCCGGACTCGACACGAGCGTCAGCGATCTGCAGCATCAGCCTCGGTTTGCCTTGCTGATGGGAACCTTCGACTTTGTGGACGGTTATCGCGGCCCGCCCCTGGTCGTGTACGGCCACCGCAACAATGCATCTCTCCGAGACGGCTGGCCCCATCCAAACGCCTCGACGTGGACAATCGGCCTCGATACGATTGCGCATGGCGTGTTGACGGCGGTCCGGCTGCCGGAGCGAACCGTCATGCAGTCGGCTCGATATTTAGCTTCGGCGGCGAGCTAGCAGGTCGATTCGTTCATGAAGGCTACGGAGGTCATGTGCCAAATCGCAGAGACTTTCTCAAGACGGTCGTCGCCGGAGCGGCGGGCACGTACATGGCACCCACCAACCCTGAGGCAGTCGCGTTGCAGGCTCCGCCGGGACGCCGCCAGGTGATGGTGGCCGGCCGCCGCGTCCGCGTGATCGACGGGCACGCGCACTGCGTCATCCCTGTGGACGACATCGTCAAAGGCACGCCCTTGGCGAAGATGGGCGGCGGTTCGGGGAATATCATC
>CAZFLF010001416.1:0-1869 GCA_964519825.1 uncultured Pirellulaceae bacterium
TGGACCGCCAGCTCACGCGTGACGCGTCTCGGCGAAGTCCGCTACGTGTACTACGGCATTATGTGCGCGTACGGCGTTTGCGGGTTGTTTATTCTGACGATCTTGCCCGCCGTGAAGATCGCGACAATCGCCGCAGTGTTGCAGAATATCGCGCTGGGCTCAACTTCCTTGATGTCCTTGTACGTGAACCGCAAGTTGCTCCCGAGGGAACTGCACCCCAGCTTGTTCCATCAGTTTGGTGTTTTGCTTTGCGGTCTGTTCTTCCTCGGTATTAGCGGCGCGTTGCTGTTCATGTGGTTTTCGGGTGCCATATCTTGAGACCATGTTCGTTAGTGCCACTGTTCCACACAAAGTCGAGGACATTTCTGAACCGCTTTCTCCATCCAGGTGAATCTTGCGGGCGGATTGGCGGCGGGGTAGCGTGGCGGGCCGAGTTGTCCATTTCCTCTTGAGGAGCTTCGCCATGGATCGCCGTCAATGGTTGACGCGCCTGGGCCTGTCGGCCGGCGCGGTGAGTCTGCCATTCGTTTCCGCAAGCAGCCACAGCGTGCTCGCGCAAGAAACCAAATCTTCCGAGAACGCAGCGCGACAATTGCCTCCGCTGAAGATCACCGACGTGAAGACGATTCTCACTGCGCCCGCGGGCATTCGCCTGGTCGTGGTCAAGGTGTTGACCAGTGAGCCGGGACTCTATGGCCTCGGCTGCGCAACGTTCACTCAGCGAGCGCGTGTCGTCAAGACGGCAGTGGACGAGTTTCTGCGGCCGTTTTTGATCGGTAAGAATCCGCTGACAATCGAAGATGTCTGGCAGTCGTGCTTTGTCAGTTCGTATTGGCGGAATGGTCCAGTGTTGGGCAACGCACTGTCGGGCGTCGATATGGCCTTATGGGACATCCTGGGCAAGCGAGCCGGTCTGCCGGTTTATCAATTGCTCGGCGGAAAATGCCGGAACGCGGTCGACACCTACCGGCATGCCAGCGGCACGAATCTCAAGGACGTTGAAGACTCCGTCCGCAAGGCGATGGAGGCGGGCTTCCGACATGTGCGAGCACAAATCAGCGTCGAAGGACTGGCCACTTACGGCGCGGGTTCCGGGACATCCAAAGGCACGAGCGACACGGAACGAGCGCGCACCGAAACGTGGGAGCCTCGACTCTACACGCGGCTGGTCCCGAAGATGTTCGAGCATTTGCGGGTCCAGTTGGGAGATGAAGTGGAGCTGTTGCACGACACCCACGAACGGATCCCGCCAATCCTGGCGATGCAATTGTGCCGCGACCTGGAGCCGTACAAGCTGTTCTTCCTCGAAGACCCGTTCAGCCCGGAGGACGTGGGCTATTTTGAAAAACTCCGAGCGTTGACCAGCACGCCGCTGGCGATGGGGGAGCTGTTCAACAATCCCAACGAATGGCTGTCGCTGGTTAGTGGCCGGCTAATTGACTTCATTCGCATCCACATGTCGCAGATTGGCGGATTGACGCCGGCTCGCAAAGTCGCCGCGTTATGTGAATTCTTCGCGGTACGGACGGCGTGGCATGGACCCGGTGACGTCTCGCCGGTCGGTCACGCGGCGAATGTTCATCTCGATCTGGCCACGCCCAACTTCGGTGTGCAAGAGTCCCGCATCTTCACGCCAGCCGAACAAGACGTCTTCCCCGGCTGCCCAGAATTGAAGAACGGCTACTATCACTCCAATGACCGGCCAGGATTGGGGATCGAACTCAACGAGGAACTCGCCGCCAAGTTCCCGATCACCGACGACCCGCCGTTCGATATGCGTTGGGGCAACCTCCGCCGCCGCGACGGAGCGATCAGCAAACCCTAAAGAAGTGGTCAGAGGTCAGAGGTTAGAGGTTAGAGGTTAGAGGT
>CAZFLF010001417.1:0-1863 GCA_964519825.1 uncultured Pirellulaceae bacterium
TCGATTTTGAAAAACGGTTTTGTCGGGCTACTGGGTGCGATATCGCTGGTCTATTTGCTCAATCCGACGGCCGGCTTCATTGAACTCTTGCCCGACAACCTACCCTTCGTAGGCAACTTGGACGAAGCTGCCGCTACGGCAATCTTGCTCGCGTCCTTGGCTCATTTTGGATTCGATCTGCGCGGATTATTGCATCGCTTCGGCCTCGGACCTAAACCAACGACGAATACCGTCGATGCGGTAACTCAGAAGCCATCCTGACGCTCCATAGTTGGCGTTGGGACGGCGAATGTGCCACGCTGGCTTGGCATTGTGGCAGCACCGAAATCGAGTTAGCGTGAGAGCATGAAAAGGACCAATCCGTTTCCCGGGATGAATCCGTTACTCGAAGCCCATTGGCCGGACGTGCATACCGTGCTGATTGGCTATATTCGCGACGCATTGGCTGAAGAGTTACCACCGGACCTGCATGCGCGAGCCGAGGAGGAGGTCAACGTCGCTAGTGCGGGGACTCCCGAACGCTATCGTGCGGACGTGGCGGTGGCTGAAACCTGGAAACAAGAACTGCCCCCCGTGTTGCAATCCGAGGCATCTTCCAATGGTGTCGTGGCCGTGGCTGAACCGGAAATCATTGAACTCGACCACCTGCCGGCGCGGTGGGCGGAAATCCGCGACACAAATGGCCGGCTCATCACCGTCATCGAGGTGCTCAGCCCCACGAAGAAACTCGACCCCGGTCGAACTGTTTACTTGCAGAAGCAACAGGACTATCTCGCTGCCGGAGTAAACTTGTTGGAGATCGACCTGTTGCGGATCGGTCGACCCCCGTTCTTGGAAGAATATCTGCACCTTCTTCGCCCCGCTCACGGGACACGGTATCTCGTCACTGCGACGCGCGCGCTGCGACCGTGGCGGCGAGAAATCTACTACTGCCCGTTGCGAGAACGTCTTCCGGCGGTCCGCGTGCCGCTGCGTACCACGGACCCCGATGTGCCGCTCGACCTGCAACCGCTCATCGATCGCTGCTACTTCACCGGCCGCTACTGGCAAGGCAGCCACCAGGAAATCCCTGGTCCGGCTCTTCCGCCAGATGACGATGGTTGGTCACGCGATTGCCTGCTCGATGCCGGCTTAACCTGACGCGCAATCGAGCTCGTTTAACCGCAAGCCGCAGGCGAGCGCTTTGAACAGAGATCGACTCCCCCCGAACGCGCACGCCTTCGGCTTGCGGTTAAACAACGGAAAAGCAAACCACCTCCTCTATCGAATTCGCCCGGCGCGATCACTAGAATCTGGCATCTGATCAACCCAGATTCTTCGGAGGACGTCCGTTATGTCGCGTCAGTCGTGGCTTGTCGGTGGAGTCCTGGCGGCGGTTGCATTGCTCTTGACGTCTTGGCCCAGATTCGAGCGCGGCGGCCAATCGGTCATCGCCGCCCCAACGCCGGTCGTTTGGCTCCAAGAACAGCAGCCGGCCACTAAGAAGAAAGCCGCCGGCAAGAAGAAACAGGCTGCTGCTGCCGCCGCCGCCAATTCCAAGCCGCTACTCGAAGCAACCGGTGTCGAATCGATCCTCTCCAGTATTGATTCCTATGACGACTTCACGTCGATCGCGCAAGCTGCCGACGGCACTCTGTACGCCGCCTATGCCGCGTACTACGACGCCCACGATCAGATTCGCTTGCACAAGCGACTGCCCGATGGAACATGGTCGACCCGCACCTACGTGCCGCTCGTCAAACCGCGGGCCGATATTTGGATGCCGCAACTGGCCATTGATGCAAAAAACCGCGTGTGGGTGATCTGGAGCGAGCAGACCGATCAGACTCGCACCACTTCGGGAAATTGGGATTTGTACGCCCG
>CAZFLF010001418.1:0-1855 GCA_964519825.1 uncultured Pirellulaceae bacterium
ATTCGACGTCGATGCCGATGACCTTCAGATAGGCCTGCGTCGCCTGACACCCGAGGCGAGCGATCTCGCTGCCGGGAAAGCCGAGCACAAGCTTGGTTAACTTCGGCTCCGGATCGCCGCGGCTCTTCGCCAAATCAATGACTTGCTTCGTGGCTACGATGGTCAGCGCCTTGGCTAATAGCGCATTGTGCGTCAACGGATGAATCGTCTCGTCGTAGGCGTAACCGAGCGGGTCCAAATCGCTCGAACTGGCCGGAAACGGTCCGCTAATCACGCGGCATCCCAAATGTTCCTTGCCGCCGAGCAATTCCTGCAGCAGGATTTTCTCGCGATCGATGGCCAGTACCAACGCTCTCCGAAAATCCCGATTGGCAAGAAACGGATTCTTCGGGTTTGGGACCAGAATGTGAACTGTGGGATGGGCGTAGGGGACGATTTTGATTTCGGCGTCCCGCGACGTCTCGCCGGCGATCCGCAGGGCGTCGGCGGGGAACATACGGTCAACGATGTCAATGTCGCCGCGCCGCAAAGCCGCCAACGCGGCCTGACTATCTGGAAATCGCTGCTCGACGATTTCCGCCAATCGCCCCCCTGCACGAAATACCTTGTTGGCAAACTGAGTCTCCGTTTCCAGTTGTGCTTGAACTTGAAACGGGCCATCTCCGGAGCCCGGGGCGGCCGATGACTTCGGCGCAAGCGACACGCGCAACCAAGCTTCAGGCAATAAGTGCGGTCGGCGCAGTGACAGTTCAACCGTCATCACACTGTCAACTCGCGCGCCGAGCAACAGGCTGTGCCAAGCTGAGTTGTATTCGGGACTAGATCGATCCGCGAGCTGCATCGCCCGGCGAGCGATGTCGTAACCGGTCACTGGCGGCTGCGCGGTGGCGGCGTTCCGGTTGAGTCGCAAGACCAGCGTGCGCTGATCCTCGCTGTGCTCGATCGTACCCCACGAAAACTGGTATTGGCCCCCTTCCGGTCCGGCGCCGAGGAATTCGACCAGGGTACGGTGCACTAAGCGGCCTGTCCGGCGTGCCGACCAGTTGTCGAGTCGCTGCGCGTCGTAGTCAATCGCGGGCTGTGTCACGCCCACGAGGACGAGCGGGTAGGCGGCCGAGACTTCCGCCTCGAGTGCTGCTCCGCCGGCGACGGTGGGCCAGATCCCGTGCATTTCCTTGACCGATGCAATGGCCTGGCGATATTGCAGCGTTTTCAATTGCTCGCGCCCTTCATCGCGCTTCTTGGTAGCCATTTGCTGAAATTGCTCGATCCATTTGTCGACCGAGGCGGGGCGCTTCGACTTGTACTTTTCCGCCATCCGCTGGAGCAGCAATCTTGCGGAACGGTAGTCTTTTTTCTTGTTGTACTCGGCGACCACGCGGTCAAACAGATTGCTGATCGCTTCCAGCAGCGGTCTCGGCGGCGACGCCTTGAATTCCGGGTTGCGTGCGTAGAGTTCTTCGAGCACCGATAGCGACTCGGCGAGTTGGCCCTTGCCAGCAAGATTAAGGGCATCGGCGAACAGATAACGCTCAATGGACTCCTTCAGTCCGGGCCATTCAGGTTGGATGCCGCCGAGATGGTGAAAGAAATCGAAGGCTTCATCCAGTTTCCCTGCGGCGACAAGCCGATTCCCTTCATCGAGCAATAGCTCTTCATACAATTTGACGTCGGCGATGTTCTTCCAGGGTACTTCGTACTCATCCCTGTCATCGCCGATGATCCGCACTACGAGATTCCCGTCCCGTTTGGTTGGCACCTTGCGGTTGGGAAACGCCGACGTCACTTTCAGCCGCGCGCTCTTGTTGGCCTCGTCCAGGATCACGATATCGAACGGATCCTGTTCGAACAGCGG